>JBLHFB010000140.1:0-5247 GCA_047614865.1 Gammaproteobacteria bacterium
CATCGCGTTACTTGGTGTTTATGCCCGGCGAAGACCACCTCGGCGTATCCATTAAAATTGAAGACGACCCAGAGCGAATGCGATTGCGTGAAGCAGTTATCGCCTTCAAACAAACCAACAAAAAGCTGCCGCATGGTGGTTACATCCTAAGAACGTCGGCCGAAGGGGCTTCGCAAGAAGCCATCTGGGCAGACATGATGTTCCTCAATAAGCTCTGGACACAGATTGCAGATAGAGCACGCAGCCTAGACCCGCCAACGCTTATCCACGGCGATTTGCCGCTGGTGCTGCGGATTCTCCGTGACTTACTGCGCGACAATATAGAATCGGTCAAAATTGATTCCGAAGAAGCATGGCAACAAGTGACCCAATTCGTGCGTTCGTTCTTCCCGCATTTAGAATCACGGGTAGCCCTGTACACCGGGGGGCGACCAATCTTTGATCTCTATGGGGTAGAAGACGAAGTGCTGCGCGCCTTAAACCGCCGAGTAGAATTGAAGTCTGGTGGGCATTTGGTTTTAGACCAAACCGAAGCAATGACCACGATTGACGTCAACACTGGGGGTTATGTCGGGCATCGCAATCCAGAAGACACGGTATTCAAAACCAATTTAGAAGCGGCACAGGCTATTGCTCGTCAACTGCGCTTGCGCAATTTGGGCGGAATTATCATTATCGATTTTATCGACATGCGTGACGCTAGCCATAAAACCCAAGTCACCAAAGCTCTACATAAAGCCTTCTCAACCGACAATGCCCGTACTCAAATATTTGATATTTCACCACTCGGCTTGGTCGAAATGACTCGCAAGCGCACCCGTGAAAGCTTGGAGCATATTCTCTGCGAACCTTGCGGCACCTGTGAAGGAAAAGGCGTAACTCGCACCACCGAAACCATAAGCTACGAAATTTTCCGCGAACTAGTGCGAGCAGAACGTGAATTTGAAAGCAATGAAATGCTGGTTGTTGCCTCCACCAAGGTGACTGATTACATGCTTGCCGAAGAAGCCAAGGCGCTTGCCGATTTAGAAGCCGCGACCGGCAAACCGATTCGTCTGCAAGCCGAGTCTCAATACCTACAAGAGCAGTACGACGTAGTCCTGCTTTGAGTCAAATTGTCACCAGCCTGCGTTCGGCATTACTCATTACGGTTGCCGTATCGATTATTTTGGTAGCGCTGATCTATAGCGCCTTCCGTTTGGCGCTGCCGATGGTGCCTGAGTTGCAAGAAGACATTGAACGACGGGCTACTGCGGCGATTGGGGTTCCGGTAGAAATTGGCAGCGTGGAGGCCGAGTGGTGGGGCTTTGGCCCGCGCCTGCTCTTGCGAGACGTTCATTTGCTATCTGCTGATAACGCTGCCGAAGAACTGATGTCGTTCAAGGCCCTGCGAGTAGACATCAGCCTGCTTGATTTGATTCAGGGCGAAGACTTTCGCCCACGCAAAGTTAGGGTGGATGGCGCGAAGCTAGTCATTGAACAAAGGGCAAACGGAGGGTTTTCAGTGAAGGGCTTTGCGCCCAAACAGTCTAGCGATGGTTTTCTCGGGCCCGCTCTTAAACTGCTCGGCAAACACGGCGATTTTGCCGTTATCGACACCGAAATATTGTGGTCTCGCTACCGAGCTTCCGGGCTTCGCGATTACACCAGCAGCCAGTTTAATCTCAGCCTCACCATCAGAAACAATCAATACGCTCTGTCACTCAACGGAACGCCTCCCGCCGATTTAGCTAGCCACCTTGAAGTGCAGGTTAACGCAAGCGGAGACTCTGCCGACCCCAGCACGCTGGCCGCCAAAGTTTTTTTTAAAGCGGACCGGGTGCAACTAGCCAGCCTTTGGTTAAAGCCGTGGTTAGACCCACATTTGGATTACGAGAGCGGAATCGCCGACCTTAGTGCTCAAATTGTCTGGGAGGACCAGCTGCCAAGCAATATAGTCGCCCAGACCAATATTTCTGGACTTGGCCATACTAGCTTGGAGGCACTCGATATCGCGGCCAGCGCCAGCTGGAGCCTGCCTGACATCCGCCAAGGATTTGATCATTGGGCGCTCACTGTCGACAAACTTAGCAGCAAGCCAAGTAACCAAAGCAGCGTCGCTGAAGCAACCTTGGGCCCCTTGGCTGTAATCCAGCGTGGCAACAAATCCAAACGAGAATACGCTGCGGTAATCGATAGCTTGGATCTCGCCTCGATTTCACAGCTTGCCCAGCGGTTGAAGAACGCTCCAGCCAAGCCTGTCGAATGGCTGCACCACATTCAGCCTGCCGGCCTGCTAAAAGACACCCGAATAGCCTTTAGCCTGAGCCAAGCTACCAGCCTGCAAGCTCGTAAAATAGACAACCTGCGCGTGGCAGGCGAATTTGTCGAACTCAATTCTAAAGAAGTCGCTCCTGGCGTACTTACTGAGCTGAAAGATCCGCGCCCAGATGGCAGCGAAAAGCGGCAACGTGGAATCCCTGGTTTTTCCCATCTTTCGGGCCACTTTGAAGGCGGTTTTGAAGCCGGCGACATCCATCTAAACAGCCACGATGCCACACTCGATTGGGACTTCCTATACCCCGACCTGCGTAGCTTCGACCAAGCATCGGGAACCGTGCATTGGGCTTGGGACGATATCCGCGGGATGCAGATAGACTGGGAGCAACTTGACATTAGAAAGCAACAAGTCGAAATTCGCAGCAAAGGTTTGCTCACTTTCCCCGCCAGCGTATCCGGGGGCGAGCCGATGATTACGCTAACCGCCGAACTGCAAAATGGTGACTTCAAGACCGCTGACGATTTCATGCCCGAGTTGCTGCCTAACTCGGTTTTGCATTGGATGGGCAGCGCCCTTTTGAGTGGCGAAATCGACGTTTCTTTTGCCTCAAAAGGCACTCTGCGCGGCTTCCCATATATTGAGAATGATGATGGGCAATACCTCAGCAAAGCGGTAATTCGCAACGGTAATCTTCAGTACCATCCCGAGTGGCCTATTATTGAAAACGCTGATCTTGAGATGCTTTTTTTTGGCGAGTCAATGAGCTTTTCAGGGACTTCTGGTAGCGCGTCAGGCGTTCAGATAAGTGAGTTCTCGGGAGAAATCCCCAGCCTAAGAGAGGGCCAGCTGCAAATCAGAGCGAAGGGCGAAGGCAAAGCGCCTCAATTTGTCAGCTTTCTGAAAAACAGCCCGTTAATTGAACACCTAGATCACCTCATCACCGGCACCAACACTAGCGGCGAGGCCGATATCAAGGTCACCTTTAATCTGCCACTGCAAAATATTGACGAGATGCAGATCAGCGGCACAATTACAGCAAAGGGCGTGGATGTCACGCGGGGTGAATTTGATAGCGTTTACCAGCTGAAGGGGCCAATTGAATTCACCCACGACGCTTTGTCTGTAGATCAATTGAGCTGCGAATTCATGGGGATCGCATGCAAAGCATCGGCACTGATTAAATTTGAAGAGGCTCAGCTTGCCAAGATACAAGCCACCGCCAACCTCAATATTGGCGAACCAGGTGACACCAGCCACGACAGGACATTACTAGAGCGCTTTGTCCCAAGCGTTGTCTCCGATGCACTGCATGGCACCATTTCAATGGTGGTTGATTTAAGCGGCGGCGCGGATTATCAACCAACCGAATTAATCACGGTTCACAGCAATTTACTTGGGATGAGAGACAGCGCTCCAGCACCGCTGGGCTTGGACTACCAAGAAACAGAAACCTTCGTCGCCATATTAGACCGTCGCTTTGACAGCGGCTTCAAAGTGAATGTCTTACGAGACAAACTCAGCAGTGCAATGTGGTTCAGCACCAATAGTGACGATGCAATTTTCGAGCGCGGTGAAATTATCGTCGGCTCAGGCCAAGCCCAGCTACCCAGTGGTCCTGGGCTGCACGCGATTATTGATGTCGACTACCTAGATTTTGACAAAGGAACCGAATGGATACTCCGCGATGTCCCCCATCGCGCAGCCGAAGAACGTTTGGAGCTTTTGCCGCAGCCAATCGAAAGCGTCAGCATCGCTAGTAAAAGTCTAAAAGTGGGTGACCAGCTTTGGACCAATAGCCAGATCAATCTGGTCCGCAATGGTAAGCTTCTGGACCTTGACATTCAGGGCGACCAAGTTCGAGGCACGGTGCAACTACCCAACCGTGCTGGGCTAGCACAACAACAACGCGATGCGATTATTACTGGTCGATTTGATCGCTTCTATTGGCCATCACCACTGTTTACTAACGAAGAAGAAGCCAGCCGCTATAAACCCAACCTTTCGCCGTCTCTCGGGTTAGACCCACGCCTGTTACCTAGTGCGCGGTTCACTGTTGACGACCTGCGTTTTGGCGAGCTGCGCCTCGGCCAATTTGTGGTGGCAACGGAGCCCTCTCCAACAGGCTTAAAACTAAGCACCGCCAACGCGCGCGGTGGCCTAGTCACCTTGGACGCCGATGGCCGATGGGACCGGACAGACAGCGGTGATGACAGCTTTTTGACAACCAGTTTTAAGTCAGGCTCTGTTGGCCAATTCTTAATTCAGCTCGGCTTGGAGGAAATGGTTAACGCAGAGTCAGCGGTCATTAACAGTGATTTCCATTGGTCGTCGGAGCCGCAGCAAATGGACCTGCGAACCGTCGACGGGACGATTGATTTGTATCTAGGCCGTGGCTCTGTCGAGGCGGTAGATCCCGGTGCCGCGCGTCTGCTTGGCCTGTTTAATTTTTATAGCCTGCCGCGCCGGCTGCTGCTCGACTTTAACGATGTAACGGCCGATGGCTTTGGCTTTGACAAAATTCGTGGCAGCTTCACGATAGTCGATGGTAGTGCACACACCACCGACCTAACTATCAAAGCGCCTAGCGCCAATGTCAGCATTATCGGCCGCGCCGGCGTGGTTGACCGCGATTACGATCAACGTATTGTCGTCACGCCGCGGGTTAGCTCAGGCCTTGCTATCGCTGGCGCAGCACTAACACCCGGTGGTCTCGGTTTTGGCGCCGCTTTATTACTAGGCCAAGAGATATTTGGCCGACCATTAGAAAACATCACGCAAGTTCGTTATAAAATGATCGGCAGCTGGGACGACCCCATCATTACTAGCATTGGCGGCCTGTTTGCCGACGGTAAAAAAATCACCACAGAAGAAGAAAACCTTAAGCCTCGTCGTGGCCCACGCAACCGTCTTCATACCGCTAAGTCCGGCAACGGCCAATCGGGGCTGAATTCGGCGCCGCCTGCCAAAGACCAATATTCTGTTGAAAA
>JBLHFB010000141.1:0-5234 GCA_047614865.1 Gammaproteobacteria bacterium
CTGTCACTAAACTAATTTGATTATAATCTGCTGCAGAGTTTGGCGTGCGTCCTAAGCGCGGACAATGGAACGAGACTAAATCACAGTGCATAGAATACCGTGAGGAATAAGGATTGTAATGAAATCCTACGTAATTTCCTTAGGCCTAGGCCTAACCATCGCTATGACCTTGGCTGGCTGCAGCGCACCCACTTAGGTGCTGACATCGCGCCGAGTATTACCATCGAAGTAGTCGCTCCTCCGGGGCCGAAGACTCGTTATGACCTTGCGCTTGCAAGCCGTTGTTTCGCAATCTAGCTTCCAACAACCGAGCTATATGGCGGGTTAGACGGCGGTCCGTATACCGTAACAGCCGATACACTAAAAGCGGCTAATGTGGTGTGTGCTACACCAGCCGGCCTCGCAACCTATATGTTCCTTGGTGCCGACAATACGCTGGCTGCTGCGACTGGCTCGCCAATTCCTGCCGATACCGTTGGTAGTGTTGCCGAACCTAAAGATGAAGCCGAGTGGACTGTTTATGACGACTTAGCTGAAACCTTTTTCGTTATGGTCAACAACACAGCAGATCAGGCGCTGGCGGCTAGATCCTCCTTACTCGCTAGTTTCTAAACATGGTGGCCACGGTGGCATTGCCAACCAACAGGCGACTGATATGTTGGCAGGCGGCGCCATAATCTATCCTTACAAACCGTCATGTAGTGGCTATGTTGGGTTTTTGGATAAAGTCGAAGCCGTAATGCCAGACGGCTATCCCTACCCATTTGGTGTGGGCCATGGCGCTGACACAAATAGTTTGGGCGGCCAAGCTGGACCGCAAAGTCAGAAGATCGAATACCCATTTACCCCTTTCCAAGGAACCGATTGGAATGGTATTTTTGGCCCAGAGATTACCGTGTCTCCGTTTGCCTTTAAGGTGTCGACTGTGGCTGAAAGCGGCAAAGAATTCGGCATTAACGTCGGTGGACGATACCACTATGGCTTGGTCGCAGACTTTGTTGAGCAAGTTCGTGTGGGCGGTGGAAATGACGCGCTGAAAGCGTTGTACAACTCAGCAGAAACTTATTTGCAAATATGGGAAGGCACGTTGGAAAGTCGTGATGCATTTAACGGTAGTTTGAACTAGCCGTTTAGATCAGAACGGGGCTAGCAGCTTGCTTGCCCATAATCCTCTAAAGCAATAAAACAGCCCACTTAGCGGACTTTTTCTTGACTGAAAAAGTCTATTTCTACGATTCGCTTACGGTACCTTTAGCGAGTAAGCCGTTTGCGAATATTTGCCCGTAAGTCTGCTTCCTAGCCATTAACGAGGACTCGCTATACATCGAATCGCCGATAACTTTATGAGCATATGGCTCCATCATCAATGGGCCCAGCCCTAGCGACATGATAGTGCAAGAGCACCAGCTCAAATCCAACTGCGGATGAATCCTGCCCTCTTTGCTGGCGTGTTCTAAAATCATATAGACTCGCTCGAAAACACGCTCAAACAACTCTGAAAAATGCTCGGGCTTGGTAATGAGTTGGCGTAAATAGGCCATGATACTTGGAGCCTGGCTTGCGAGCGCCCAGCGTCCGCTAAGGAAGTCGCCCAAAGACGTCATTCCTTCGCCCTCCGCGGCAGTATAGAACTCTTCAAGTTGCTCAAAAACATACTGGTTGGTTGCGTTTTGGAGGCCTTGCTTAGATCCGAAGTGGGTACGCACTAAGCCTAAAGACACGCCGGCGTGAGCAACTACCTCGCGTAACGACGTATTGTCGATACCCTGTTGGCCGAACAAAATAAGCGCCGACTGAACGAGTCGGTCACGGCCTTGGCCACGAGCAGCGGTAGATGGTAGCAAGCTATACCCTTGTATATAAGTAGGTCAGTTATAGGTCAGTTATAGCTCAGTATAGTCACATAGATCGCCCAAAAGCACGGAACACTAGTGAATGGTATTTGGACACAATCGCTCCGTGCAATTCTGGGGGACAGCGTCGGCAAGTTATTTGCTGACGGGTTCGTCATAAGACAAGTTGCTGACTAGAGCGGACGAGCCTTCATAGCAAGCCTCGAAACCCTTGCCCGCAACAAATTTCGTCTGCTTGGGCCAACATAGGATTTGTTAGTTGGGCTGCTCGTATGCGATAAAAAGCAGTCTAACTAATTGATTACGGCCTGGGCAGTAAGCTGGTTTATCATGAGGAAAAGCGTTGGCAGAACGCGTCATCTATCAAACAGATTGCAAGGCGTCTACGTAGCGCAAGATCTGGCGTTAGATTTTAGAGGCACGCTGTTTATGGTCGCTTAGCTTTAGTCAGGCCTAATAGTGCTAGGTATATAAAAAGTATTTAGCTATAGTCTGTATTTAATTAGGTCGTTTTGACCAGTTCAGGAAGAAATGACCGACACCTCTCAGCGCTATGCACGGATCGCCCGACTTTCCACACCCGTTATTCTAATGATGACGATGGTGAGCGTTGTGGGTTTGATCGATACAGCCTTGGTTAGCCCTTTCGGCGCCGATGCGGTTTCTGCGGTGGGCATCAGTAACTATATTTTCATCAGCATTTTTACCATCATGATCGGCATCAACGCAGCAACACAGGCGTTGGTAGCTAGAGTCGTTGGGCGTGGTGATTTTGAGCTCTCGCGGAATGTATTGGGCTCCGCCTTATCAATTGCTGCTGTTTTAGGGGTGTTAGGGTTCTGCTTGCTGAAAGGTCTGGATTCTTGGTTGATAAATTCATTAGCAGCAAGTCCTAACGTTGCTCGGATCGGTATCGAATACACCGATTGGCGGAGCTTTACGCTACTGGTTAATCCGGCTATGCAGTGCTTTATGGGCTACCGTATGGGCCGCGGTGAAAGCAAAATTCTCTTCCCTGTTGCTGTGGTTGTGCAGTCGCTTAATGTGTTCTTTAGCTACGCATTAATATACGGCGTGTGGGGCTTCCCAGAAATGGGTGTCTCTGGATCGGGCTTGGGCACTTCCATGTCGATGGCGATTGGGCTAGTAATTCACTTGGGCTTAGCGCGGCCGATATTCCGCGGTGGTGAGATAAGCCGTTCTCTAGTCGCGAAAAAACTACTTCAAGTCGGCGCGGGTGCCTCAACCGCTGATTTCTTGATGACCTTAGGTTGGACAACCGGGCTAGCAATTACGGGTCTCATGGGTTCGCTCGCGCAGGCTGCCAGTACGGTTGCAATGCAACTTATGTTGTTCGGCGTGTTCATATTTTTTGCCATCGGCTCCACTGCTGGCACGCTGGCTGGCTGGTCGCTTGCCAAGAATGACGTCGAAGACGCACGACTGTGGGTACGTCAATGTTGCGTATTTGCCTTTGCTCTGGGCGCGCCCTTAATTATCTTGCTAACGGTTTATACCGAACCACTACTCAAGTCATTTGTAAAAGACCCCGTACTGGTGGAATCAGCTACCCCAATTATTGTCTTGATCGCGGTCAGTTTGCTATTCGATACGGTGGGCAATGTTCTACGTGGCGCTATCTCTACCGTAGGTGCTCCATTACTAACCCTGCAGGCCACGTTGTTGCCGATGTGGATCGTTTTTCTGCCTGGCGGCTGGTTCGTTGGCGTTTACTTGGGATATGGCTTACTCGGATTCTGGGCGATGTATGTTATCTACCGAGCACTATCGATGGCCGGGTTGATCTGGGTTTGGCGGCGAGGCCAGTGGGTGCACTCGCTCAGTAACCGGCTCGCAAGCTAAGTCTAGTTATATCTGTTATCGGCGATTCACCGCCGATGGTGTCGCGGAGATAGGCGCCCATCGGCGACTTTCAAAACCAAGCGTTTTAGCTCTGGCCAGTCTGTTTAATTTCGGGTAAGTTGGATTCCAATTGATGGCCGAGGTGCATTCCCTCGCTGTCTTTCCATTGTCTAATAATTAAATAGAGACGCTTCCCATGACAAATTTCATGTCGGAAATACAGAGCCTGGAAATCGAGTTCGAAAGCTGGCTGCTGGCTAATATGCCAGATAAGCCTGACTTCACCGTTCCTGAAACCTTTATGGAAGTGGGAAGCCAACAACAAATGGATTGGCTGATTGAATGGCAATGCACGTTGCTGGCGGCGGGTTACATCGGAATGAGTTGGCCGCTTGAATACGGCGGCCAAGGAAAAACCCATGCCCACCAAGCGGTGATTGACGACGTGCTGGCTAAGCACCGCGCGCCGATTGTAGTGAACACCATTGGCCTGAACTGGGCTGGCCCATTGATTATGGACGTGGGCAGTGATGAACAGAAAAAACGCTACATTCCAAAAATTCTGAACGGCGAAGACATCTGGTGCCAAGGTTTTTCCGAGCCCGCCGCTGGCGGCGACTTGGCGGGCATAGCCTGCAAAGCGGAACGCGACGGCGATGAGTACGTTATTAACGGCTCAAAAATCTGGACAACCCACGGCGCATTTGCCAAACATATGATTCTACTTGCTCGCACTGGTGAGAGCGGAGAAGGGCGCCAGCGTTTTGCTGGCATGAGTTTCTTCTTGGCGCCTATGACCGTGCCGGGCATTGATCCTCGCCCGATTGAAAAGCTCACCCACGAGCACGGCTTCTGCCAAACCTTCTTCGACAATGCTCGAATTCCTGCTGAAACAATGATCGGCGGAGAAGGCAACGGCTGGAAAATGGCCATGCTAACCCTCACCTACGAGCGAGCAGTAACTGGCGGACAAGGTGCAGGCTATTCGCTGAGTCCATTGCCCGCGACGATGCTGATCGAGCTGGCGAAAGACATTGAGCGTGACGGCGCCCCAGCACTTAAAGACCCAGCGATCCGTGACGAATTGGTTCAGTTGCTGATCGAGCAACGAGCGTTGGATCTGACTCGCGGAATGGGAGTTATCTCGGCGCTAGTTCAAGAACGGCCAATGAGCTTGGGACTGTCATCTAAGCTACGTTTTACCGAGCTGCGCCGCAAAGTTGGTCACTTTGGAATCACGCTACAGGGACCAAACGGCGGCTTATTTATGGGCGACGATGAAGCCGTTAGCGGGGGTTATTGGCAACGTGCTTATATGAACTCGTTCTCTGCCACGATCGGCGGTGGTCCAAGCCAAATTCAATCTAATATTATTGCTGAGCGCGTGCTTGGCCTGCCAAAGGACTAAGCCATGAATAGTCTAAATGTACTCAATAAAGACGCCCGCGACGTTGTTCAATTAAGCGAAGAGCAGAGCATGCTGCGGGAAGCCGCTCAACGCTTCTGCAAAGAGCAATC
>JBLHFB010000142.1:0-5173 GCA_047614865.1 Gammaproteobacteria bacterium
CGTAGTAAAACACTGGGCACTCGGCCATCGCTCCTGCCGATGGCGGCCCAGTCATAATCAACTCCATTGAGCCCGCCCGATAGCCGGTTTCTTCTTCCAATTCACGCCCAGCTGCGGCAATCGCGGATTCATTTTCGTCTTCGTCGCCCACCATTCCTGCGGGAAGCTCAATAACCGCTCCACCTGTGGCCACGCGATGTTGTTCAACTAGAACGATTTCGCCCTCAGAAGTAACCGGCACCAAGACCGCTACTCCTGTAGATCTCACACGCACTATGTATTCCCAGCCGTTGTCGTCATAAAGCGCCAAATATTCGCCGCGGTGGAGTAGTTCGGACATTTTCCTTTTTCCTAAGAGTCTATCGGGTAACATTCGCCTCCCATCGTAGCAGCAAACACATGTCAGAATTACTTTCGCCCCTCAAGCCACCCCTGCCTTCAACCGCAGGTGAAATCCATCGTTGGGGTCGTCTATACGGTAGTAGCGCCGCGCTTTCGATTGTCTCCGCAGCTAATCATCACCAAGGTTTAATGCTGGTTGTCGTTGCCGATGAGCAGCAGGCATGGTGGTTGGAATCCGAGCTTGGATTTTTCGCAGCCGAGCAGCAACTGCCAATTATTCATTTTCCAGACTGGGAAACCCTGCCCTACGATGTTTTTTCGCCCAGCCAAGACATCGTTTCAGACCGTCTAAAAACCCTGCATAGCTTGCAGGATATGAAACGCGGCATTTTGATTGTCACCGCATCGGCCATGATGCAACGCCTAGCGCCGCGCAGCTATCTTGATGGCAACATTTTTATGCTCGACACCGGCAATACGCTGGATATCGATGTAATCCGCAAGCGTTTAGAGCAAGCCGGATACGAATGCGTCAATCAGGTTTACGAGCACGGCCAATTTGCCGTGCGTGGCAGCTTGTTTGACGTATTCCCAATGGGCAGCAACACCCCTTACCGAATTGATTTATTTGATGACGAAATTGAAAGCATCAAAAAATTCGATCCAGAAACCCAGCGATCATCTGACGAAGTAAAACGTCTACGGATGCTTCCTGGGCGCGAATACCCATTAAACGCTGACAGCGTAAAGGCCTTTAAGAACCGCTTTCGCCAACGTTTTCCAGAACGTGACCTGCAGCGAAACGGGATGTATACCGAGCTAACCGCTACCAACGCTCCCGGCGGAGCGGAGTACTACCTACCGTTATTCTTTGACGACGTAGCGACCCTTTTTGATTACCTCCCGGCGCAAACGCTTTGCCTTCAGTTTGGCCACATAGACGATGCAGTCGAGCAAGAATGGACACGAATTGGCGAGCGTTTTGAACAACGCAACTTAGACGTTGATTGGACACTGCTACCGCCCGATGATCTTTACCTGCGCCCTTCGCTGCTAGAAGAGAAGTTTAGCGGCCTTCCACAAATCCACGCCAAGCGCTTTGAGCACGACGAATTAGACGGCCCTGGCCAGAACTTCGCCACCAAGCAACCTGCCCCACTGCCTATCAACTTACATGACGACAACCCCGCTTTGGCGTTGCTGCAATTTGTAAACAACTTTGATGGCCGCGTGCTATTTGTTGCCGATAGCGACGGCCGCCGAGAAACCATTCTCGGCCTGCTAAGAGAGAACAACGTTCAGCTCACGGTGTACAAAAACTGGCGTGAATTCTGGAAATCAGATTCCTTAGCGCCTGGCATCACCGTCGCTCAAATAGAAAGCGGCTTACTGCTGGACGCCGCTCATGACCAGCCTGCGCTTGCGCTGATTTCAGAAGGTCAATTATTCGGCAAGAAAGCCCGCCAAATTCGCCGCAAAGCCCGCAAAGGCAAGCGCGACATGGGCGCCGTGATTAAAGCGCTTGGCGATCTAACCATTGGCGCGGCAGTAGTTCACGAAGAACACGGCATCGGTCGCTATCTCGGCTTAGAAACAATCGACACCGGGGGCAACACAGCCGAATACCTCACACTGCAATATGCAGATGACAACAAGCTGTTTGTTCCCGTCCAGTCACTAGAGCTAATTAGCCGCTATACCGGCGCCAACGAAGCCAACGCCCCACTTCACCGCCTCGGCAGCGGCGTATGGGAAAAAGCCAAACGAAAAGCCGCACAAAAAGCGCGTGACGTGGCTGCCGAACTACTCGACGTGTACGCCAAGCGAGCCGCCTCCAAAGGACAGTCGTTAGAAGTAGACGACCTGCAGTACCAAGCCTTCTGTGCCGCCTTCCCGTTTGAAGAAACCGAAGACCAGATCAAATCCATCGACGCAATCGTGGCAGATCTCGCCACGCCAGAACCGATGGATCGCGTGGTCTGTGGCGACGTGGGCTTTGGTAAAACCGAAGTCGCAATGCGTGCAGCCTTTGTTGCCGCCAATGCTGGCAAGCAGGTTGCCGTGTTGGTACCAACCACCCTACTTGCCCAGCAGCATTACGAAAACTTCCTCGACCGCTTTGCCAACTGGCCGATAAAAATGGACGTGATCTCACGCTTCCGTAGCGCCAAAGAAAAGACTCAAGTTCTCAAAGGCTTGGCAGATGGCACTATCGACATAGTGGTTGGCACGCACAGCCTGCTACAAGAAAAAACCAAATTCAAACAGCTTGGGCTAGTGATCGTCGACGAAGAGCACCGCTTTGGCGTTCGTCACAAAGATCAGCTCAAAAAGCTCCGCGCTCAGGTCGATCTACTGACCCTCACCGCCACCCCTATTCCGCGCACCTTGAATATGGCGATGTCGGGTCTGCGTGATCTATCGATTATCGCCACCCCGCCAGCCAACCGGCTAGCCGTTCAAACCTTTGTAAAGCAATGGGACGACGCGCTGATTCAAGAAGCCTGCTTGCGTGAGCTTCGCCGTGGTGGACAGGTTTACTTCCTGCATAACAAAGTCGAGAACATCGAAAAAATCACCGCCGACCTGCAAGAGCTTCTGCCCGACGTACGGATTCGATTCGCCCACGGACAAATGCGTGAGCAAGACCTCGAAACCACGATGTTCGATTTCAGTCACCGGCGCTTCGACATCCTAGTATGTACAACCATCGTTGAATCAGGTATCGACGTCCCCAACGCAAACACCATGATCATCAACCGCGCCGACCGCCTCGGTCTAGCGCAGCTTCACCAAATCAGAGGCCGTGTTGGTCGTTCACACCATCGCGCCTACTGCTACATGATCACCCCACCGCCAAAACTGCTGACTGGCGACGCGCAAAAACGCCTAGACGCAATTGAAGCGCTAGACGACCTTGGCGCTGGCTTTAACCTAGCGATGCACGACCTCGAAATTCGTGGCGCGGGTGAATTACTAGGCGAAGAACAATCCGGCCAAATCCAAGAAGTCGGATTCAGCATGTACACCGAGTTGCTCGACCGCGCCGTGCGTGCACTCAAGTCCGGCAACATGCCCGAGCTAGACGCACCGCTACACCAAGGCCCCGAAGTGAATATGCGCCTGCCAGCTTTGTTGCCGTCAGACTATGTCGACGACGTGCATACGCGTTTGATAATTTACAAACGCATATCCAGCGCCGAAAGCAGTGCTGCACTGCGTGAACTAGAAGTCGAATTGATTGACCGCTTTGGTCTACTGCCAGACGAAACCAAGGCACTCTTCGCCACCAGCCGAATGAAACTGACAGCTAAGCAGCTCGGCATTCTTAAGCTGGAAGCCTGGGAATCAGGCGGCAGAATATTGTTCAATAAAACGCCGAATGTTGACCCGATGAAGATTCTCGATCTGATTCAAAAACCACGTAGCATCTTCAAATTCAATGGAATTGATACCCTGCGTTTTGAAAAAGATCTAGAAGACGGTCAAAAACGCATGGAATGGGTCGCCCATTTAATGGACAATTTGCGTTCCGCCTAACTACTGTCCACCAACAGCGCCGACTTAATGAAGCCAAAGCAATCACATCTACCACTGCTTATCAGCCTAGCGGCCACGTTATTCGCGGGGCTGGCAACCAGCCTGCCTGCATTAGCAGAAGAGAAACAAAGCTGGTACAGCGTAGAAGTTATTGCCTTCCTTCACCTAGATAGTAGACACCGCGATGCGGAAACTTGGCTAGACGAGCGCCATAATATTGATCTAAGCGAAATAGAACCGCTTTTTGATCCCGCTCCCTATCCAAGCCTGCCCTTCCAGCAACGCGTGCCAGAACAGTTTTCGCTTGCCGCTGCTGCCGCCAAGTTGTCGCGCTCAGCCGAGTTCGAAGCGATAATTCACACCGCTTGGATTCAGCCGTCATACCCACGTGAAAGACCACGCATCGTAGGCTTTGATCAACGGTTTACAGAGCCCGGCAAAAGCGAAGACCATCGTTCACGAATAACCGGCACACTAAGCTTTAGCGAAGGCCGTTACCTTCACCTCGCTAACACGTTTGTTTATAGTCAATGGTTAAGCGAGAAACCCCCCAATTCACTTTTCTTTGTCGACGAGAATGATCAATTCGCCATCCCCTCTGCTGAAAGCTTCACAGCCAACCCAGTGCCTCAGCTCAAGCTAGGCAGCAATCCTTGGAATAAAGACGAAACCAGACCAGACCAGTACGCAGACGTTCCGGTTGATCTCGACGAAGAGCCCGCACCAGAAGCCCACTATCAAGATTACCAACTGACCGAAGAACGCCGCATTCGTTTAAATGAAGTGCATTACTTCGACCACCCAGCCTTCGGCATACTCGTCCAGGTTCAGCGTTATGAAGCCGAACAATTCCGCCCCGATTTAGACTTCGACAGCGCAGCCGAATAACGCCTGGGTTATAGGCATTGTAGCTAAGTCAGGCATCCTCAAAAGCATGCCGAGAAACTTGCACTGCTAGAACGATTCAGGTGAATAAGCGGTGAGGCCCGTTATATGCGCCAGCAACCAATTAGCTTGCACAACTAGCACTAGCAATACGCTTTTCTTTCTCGCTCCGAAACGCCGACCTTTTGCTTTGGTCATCCTCGAATTTAGCCAGCTTCAGCCATTACTTGCTGCGCCAGACCCGCAAAAAACCAGCGTTTCCCGCCAGTTCATCAACCGGCTTGCCGACATAAACTTAAGTATTCTTGAGCGGACAATACAAACTGGATGAGACACGATGACTGACAAATATTCGAGCTAATTCAATTAGTAATAACCTCTTTCAGTAAACGCTCGGCTCTCATTA
>JBLHFB010000143.1:0-5130 GCA_047614865.1 Gammaproteobacteria bacterium
ATTGCTGCCTACCTTTCTACCACAACAACGCGCTAACGCTTGCCTTGGGTTGTATGGCGATTAGTGGAGCCAGCATGGCCGTTGGCCGTAAATTCAGCGCTAGTGGCTTCTGGGACGAATGTCGCCAGTATGACGCAACAGCCTTCGCCTACATTGGTGAGCTGCTTCGCTATTTGCTCAACCAAGATCCAAAAGCCAACGACGCCGACCACAAAGTTTACAAAATCTTTGGTAACGGGCTGCGTCCAGATATCTGGGATGAATTCAAAAGCCGCTTTGGGATTCATCGCATCCACGAGTTTTATGGTGCATCAGAAGGCAACAACGCTTTCATCAACCTATTCAACTACGACAAAACTTGTGGCTGGTCGGCCAAAGGCTGGGAAACTATTGCCTACGACGTAGACGAAGACACGCCAAAGCTCTGTGCCAAGCGCAAATTCGAAAAAACTGGAAAAGGTGAAACGGGTCTTCTGATCTTCGAAGTAAGTGACCGCTTCCCGTTTGACGGTTATACCAACAAAGAAGCATCAGAGAAAAAGCTGATGCGTGATGTATTTAAAAAAGGCGACTGCTGGTTTAACACCGGCGACCTAGTTAGAAAACTCGGTTTTGGCCACATTCAGTTTGTAGACCGCGTGGGTGATACCTTCCGCTGGCAGGGCGAAAACGTGGCGACTACCGAAGTGGAAGCCGCCGCAATCAAATTTGCACAAACCGAAGACGCGGTTGTATACGGAATCGAGATTCCGGGCCGTGATGGTCGCTGTGGAATGCTTTCCTACACCGTAAAGCAGGGTGAGGAGTTAGACCTCACTGGATTAGCACGTCACCTACAAGCCAAACTGCCTAAGTACGCCGTGCCACGCTTTATGCGTGTAGAACAAGTGCAAGAAGTCACCGGGACTTTCAAGCACCAAAAAACCAAGCTCAAAAAGCAAGGCTACGATCTAGAACAAATTGCAGAGCCTTTGTTCTACCTGTCGCCAGCCGCATCAACCTTCGTGCCGCTAACGCCCGAGATTGTTGCAGAGATTGAAGCAGGAACCGCTAAGCTGTAAGCCTAGCTATAGCTTAAGAAAACAAAAAGGCCCCGCAATAGCGGGGCCTTTTTTTATTAAGCTGTTGTTCCTAGACAACATTTGGAGAACAGCCCATTATTAGACGACGCTGAAGGTAAGCCCGGCACTGGCCACCAAACGTCCAAGCAGCTTGTCACCCATTGCAACCGATGGAGTTGGGAACCCACCTTCAGCATCATCAAAGTCTTTTGCTAGACAAACAGCAGCTTCGCTCAGTATTTTGCTGGTTGAACCGTAGCCAGGGTCTTTGTCGCCAGTAACTTTGCATTCGATGGTTTTGCCGCTGGCGGTGGTGCCGTAAAAGCGTAGGTCGTATTTGCCGGCTTCTTGCTCGGCAGGAGACGGTCCTTCGCCAGCTTTAGGCAGGGCAAATTTCTGCAGTACTTTGCGGGTAGGCGACACAGCGACAGCAGCCATACCAGCTCCCATCGCAGCAGCGAAGCTAGTGGCGCGCAGGCGGCCTTTAAAGCCGTCGCCCATCATCATCGCTTCGTCGTACATGAAGTCTTTTCCCCATGGATGTCCGGCCAGTGCGTGGCTGCGGTGAACAACGCGGGTATTGATTGCGGCCATAATGAAGGGAGCTAGCCATGATTTGGCAGCGTTCAAATAGGTGGGGGCGGTTACGTTAAGTTGGCGAACGCCGCTTTGCTGGCCTTCAGGGCAAACGCCATAAGGGTTTTGCATCATCTTACGAACCGCTGGATCGGCTTTTGCTTCTTCGACCGCGTTGATCATGCTGTCTACTGTGCCGCCGCTCGCGCCGCCTTTGATCTTTTTCACGCCCATACGGATTTGGCTGCAAGGCTCGCTGAATTTTTCCATCGCTTGCTGTTGGGTAAACCACACGCCTAGGTCAGACGGGATCGAATCAAAGCCACAGTTGTGAACGATACGAGCGCCGGTTTTCTTGGCGGTGTCTTCGTGGGCGTTGATCATCCGGCTCATCCATTGTGGCTCGCCGGTTAGGTCGCAGTAATGGGTGCCAGCGTGAGCACAGGCAGCAACCACTTCGTTGCCGAAGAGGGCGTATGGGCCAACAGTGGTGCAGACGACTTTGGTGCTGGCAGCCAGCTTGGCCAGTGCTTCCCCGTCAGCTGCATCGGCAATAATGGTCGGCAGATTGATTTCACCGAGAGCGCTTTTAACTTCGTCGAGTTTAGATTGGTTGCGGCCAGCAATTGCCCATTTGAGATCGCCCCCCACGCCGTAGGTTTGGTGCATATAACGTGCGGCTAGTTTGCCAACAAAGCTGGCAGCGCCATATAAAACAACATCGAATTCGCGGGTAGTTTGGGCCATGGTTTTTATCTCTAAAAGTTAAGTGAGTAGATCATACCCGCTCTTTGAAGCGTGGCAGAATAAGCAGCAATAATTTCCTATGGAAAATCACAAATGCAGACGCAGTTCGGCGATGTTCAGATTAAATTCAGTGGCCACGTTGCGGTGGTCGAAATTCAACGTGGGCCAAATAATTACTTTGACTACTGTTTGATTGATGACTTGGCGAAAGCCTATGAATCCTTGGATAAAGAGTCAGAAGTCCGAGCGATAGTGCTTTGCAGCCAGGGTAAGAACTTTTGTGCCGGTGGCGATTTCCGTAACACCACGCGTGACGAAGTGGCGGTCATTAATGTCGGCGACCTTTACACCCAAGCAGTGAGGCTATTTCGAACCAATAAGCCCGTGATTGCAGCTATTCAAGGCGCAGCGGTTGGTGGTGGTTTGGGCTTGGCTTGCTCTGCCGATTTCCGCTTTGCCGCGCCCGCAACGCGCTTTTGTGCCAACTTTTCCAAATTGGCAATGCATGCAGGATTTGGATTAAGCCATACCTTGCCACGCTTGATTGGCAATCAGAAATCACAGTTGATGTTTTACACCGGTCGCCGAATTCCCGGTGAGCAGGCTTTTGAGTGGGGCTTGGCGGATCAGCTTTGTGCTCAAGACTCACTTCGCGATGAGGCGATTAAGTTTGCCGCTGAAATTGCCGCCGGAGCGCCCATTGCGATTGAGTCTATGCGGCTCACTGCACGGCATGGCTTGGCCGACGCGGTAAGGCTAGCCACCTTGAGGGAGCAGACAGAGCAGGGTAAGCATATGCAAACTCAGGATCATGTTGAGGGTGTACTGTCGGTTAATGAGCGTCGGGAGCCGGTGTTTAGACGGCTGTGAATCTCGGTTTTCGGGCGTTTGGTTTTTGTCGACAACCATTGCCCGAAACACTGAACTGAAATCGCTATTGATCGTCTATTTACCCTCTGTAAACTGATCGGCAAGATTCGGCGCTGTCAGTCAGCATCCACACGAAGACATCAATAGTAAGGAGCTCGCATGAGCGGCCCATTAACTGGTTTTAAAATTATCGAGCTTGCTGGCATTGGCCCTGGCCCATTCGCGGGGATGTTATTAGCCGACATGGGCGCCGAGGTGATCCGTGTTGATCGCCCCGGTGGAAACCCAATGGCGCAAGCCGGCCACGACGCTGCGTTTAGAAATCGTCGCAGTATTGCGATCGATTTGAAATCACCCGACGGTGCGGCCGCAGTCGTGAAGCTTTGCGAATCAGCAGACGCCATCTTTGAAGGCCTTCGCCCTGGCGTGGCAGAACGTTTGGGTGTCGGTCCCGAGCAAACCATGGCAGCGAATCCTAAGTTGGTTTATGGGCGTATGACCGGCTGGGGGCAGACTGGCCCGCTGGCTCAAGCGGCAGGCCACGACATTAACTACATCTCAATTTCCGGTGCAGCGGCCGCGATTGGTCCTGCGGGTGGAAAGCCAACAATTCCGCTTAATTTGGTCGGCGATTTTGGCGGTGGTTCCTTGTACTTGGTGATGGGTATATTGGCTGCCTTACTAGAGGCGCAGAAGTCTGGCAAAGGGCAGGTGGTAGACGCTGCGATGAGTGACGGCGCCGCCTCTTTGATGTCGATGTTTTACAGTTTCCACAACTCGGGAATGCATTCGCCGAAGCGTGGCGGCAATATGCTCGACGGTGGCTTGCCGATCTATGACTACTATCAAACAAGTGACGGCAAGTCGATATCGATTGGCTCACTGGAGCCGCAGTTCTACGCCGAGCTAGTGCAGCGATTAGAACTTCCGGTTGAGCTATTTGCCAATCAACAGGCAGCGCAGTTATTTGCCCAACAACGAGCGCACCTAACTCAACTCTTCGCCAGCCAAAGTCGCGATTACTGGTGTAACAAACTGGAAGGAAGCGATGTCTGCTTCGCCCCCGTTTTGGATATGTCAGAAGCGCCACTTCATCCGCATAATATGGCTCGTAAAACGTTTGTGGATGTGGGAGGTCATATGCAACCGGCGCCAGCGCCCCGTTTTTCTCGGACTGAATCTGAAATACCTCAGCCGGCGAATACGCCGGGTACGGACACAATTCATACTTTGCTGGACTCGGGCTTTAGTCAGTCAGAAGTCGATCAGCTATTAGCTTCTGGCGCAGCCGTTCAACTCTAATCGCGCTAGGCATCTCTGCGTCTTTTTAATCGTGCCAGCTACTCGGTCCGAATGTTTACAATGATCACCACCATTTTTTGAGGACACCTCATGTCGAATATCACAGTCAATGCTTGGGCAGCCGACCAGCAAGCCAGCCCCCTAACTCCGTATCAATATGAGCTGGGAGAGCTTGGTCCACACGACGTAGATATCGCGGTTGAGTATTGCGGCCTGTGCCACTCTGATCTCAGTGTGCTGTCTGGCGGCTTGGGGAAAGTTCCAGGCCCGTTGGTACTTGGGCATGAAGCGGTAGGGCGAGTTGTTCGTAGTGGCAGTGAAGTTAAGCACCTCGACAATGGACAGCTAGTGGGCGTGGGCTGGCACTCGGGAAGCTGCAAGCACTGCCATAACTGCGTAGGCGGCGACCAACATATGTGCGGCACCGCAACGCCAACTATTATTGGTCATAACGGCGGATTTGCCGACCATATGCGGGCGTCCTCTGAGTGGGTTATTCCTATTCCCGATGGCGTTCCAGCAGACAAAGCCGGCCCGCTATTCTGCGGTGGGATCACGGTGTTTAGCCCCTTAC
>JBLHFB010000144.1:0-5087 GCA_047614865.1 Gammaproteobacteria bacterium
GCTGGTTACTGAAGTGGTTAGAAATGCCAAGGTAATCACCGTTTCTACCGATCTATACAATGCAGAAATAAGCACTATCGGCGGCAACATTCTTAAGCTTGAGCTGGTTGATTATCCTATGGATATGTACAAGCCAGAGGGCCAAAAGCGCCGACTGCTTAACGACGGCAACCAATACCACTTTATTGCTCAAACTGGTTTAACCAGCAAAACAAACACTGTTCCTACCCACGAAAGCGTCTTTACCGCTTCGTCGGATAGCTTCAGAATGTCTGGTGACCAACTTGACGTCCCACTTACCTGGGCAGACGGAAGCGGCCTAACAGTAACCAAAACCATCAGCTTCACGCGTGGCAGTTACGAAATAGGCGTAAGCCAAAGCATCAGTAACAGCGGTGACGGCAACGCTAAAATTAGCCCATATGCACAATTTGTTCGCAACGAATTTAGTAGCACAGCGCCATCCGGCCCGTTTATGAACGCTTTCAATGGCGCTGCGTTCTATAAGCAGGATGACGACGAAAAATATAAGTATCGCAAAAGCACCTTTGAAGATTTAACCGAAGAAAAGATAGCCTTTAGTCAGAAGGGCGGATGGGTTGCGATGGTTCAACACTACTTTTTGGGGGCAATCATCCCCAGCGCTGAAGTACGTCATCACTTTTACGGCAAGGCCCGCAAAGGCGATCGTTACGTTGCTGGGTTTGTATCAGATAGCTTGGTGGTAGAGCCTGGTCGTTCTGCCGAAAGCAATGTTCGTTTGTTCCTAGGACCAAAACTCCAAGATGTAATTGCAGATGTATCACCAGGACTAGAGCTAACCACCGATTACGGCTTCCTATCGGCTATTTCTAAACCTATGTATTGGTTACTGTCGTTTATAAACTCATTTGTGAACAACTGGGGCTTCTCTATATTATTGGTAACGCTACTTATTAAGGGCGCGTTCTTCAAGCTGTCAGAAGCGCAATACAAGTCAATGGCGAAAATGCGTCGCTTCACACCGCGTATTCAGCAGTTACGAGAGCGCCATTCTGATGATCGCGCCGTGCTCAATCAGAAGATGATGGAGCTCTACAAAACTGAGAAATTCAATCCGCTTGGTGGCTGTCTGCCAATGATTGTTCAGGTACCGTTCTTTATCGGTCTGTATTGGGTATTGATGGAGTCAGTAGAGCTTCACCAGGCACCGTTTATTCTTTGGATATCCGATCTATCGGTCAAAGACCCCTACTACATTCTGCCACTTGTTCTTGGCGCAGTAATGTTTGCCCAATCTAAGATGCAAGCAGCCACCATTACTGATCCGATACAGAAAAAGGTCATGACCTTTATGCCGTTGATGATGTGCGTGTTCTTCGCCTTCTTCCCTGCTGGCTTGGTGCTTTACTGGTTTGCGAATACCTCGCTTGGAATACTCCAGCAGTGGTATATCAACCGCAAGATGGACCAACAAGCAGCGTAATCAGCTAATGCGTGACGCTAGCGCTACCATCGCAGCCATTGCCACACCCCCAGGAACGGGGGGCGTTGGCATAATTCGGCTTTCTGGTTCTGCTGCTACCAACATAGCAAGCCGGCTGGCAGGTAGCGTGCCTAAACCCAGATACGCCGGATTTAGGCAGTTCAAAGATAATCAGCAACAAACCTTAGATGAGGGCCTGTTGATATTCTTTCCAGGACCGAACTCCTTCACTGGCGAAGACGTTGTAGAAATACAAGGTCACGGCGGCAATGTGGTGATGAACTTGCTGCTGTCTCGCTGCGTCGAATTGGGCGCGGTGCTCGCCAAACCTGGGGAGTTTTCTGAACGAGCATTCCACAACAATCGCTTAGACCTCGCACAAGCCGAGGCGATTTCTGACTTAATAACCAGCGGCTCATCCCAAGCGGCTCGGGCAGCGGTTCGTTCGTTACAAGGCGAGTTCTCTGCTCAAACCCAAGCCTTAGTCGAAGAGCTGATTCAGCTACGGATGTACGTTGAGGCCGCTATCGACTTTCCAGACGAAGAAGTCGACTTTTTGTCAGACGGGCATATTGCCAATGCGCTGGTCGAAATCCGCAGTCAGTTTGAACACGTCTCATCGCATGCCAAGCAAGGCAAGATAATGCGTGACGGAATGACCGTTGTGCTAGCCGGCCAACCTAACGTCGGCAAATCAAGTCTACTGAATTGCCTAACTGGCGAAGACACTGCGATTGTTACCCATATCCCTGGGACTACCCGAGACGTTCTTAGAGAACAGATTAATATTGACGGAATGCCACTGCACATCATCGATACCGCTGGCTTGCGTGATAGCGACGATCAAGTCGAGCAAGAAGGTATGCGCCGAGCACACGTGGAGATCGCCAAGGCCGACCGCCTTTTACTACTGGTTGATATCCGTAAAGGTCTCGGCCACGTAGACAAAGAGCTTATCGAGAACTTGCCTGCTGGGTTAGAGCTCACACTGGTCCGTAACAAAGCAGATTTAGCGGACTATAATATTCCAGCTGTAAGTGGCGTTGATGATGTAATTGATATCTCCGCCAAACAGCAACTAGGGATTTCTCAGCTGCGAGAGCATCTAAAAGCCGTGATGGGGTTTGAACCTCAGACAGAAGGCGTGTTCATGGCGAGGCAACGGCACCTCGATGCCTTGCGAAATGCCCGTCAACACCTAGAAAACTCAGTGGAGCAACTCCATGAATACGCGGCTGGTGAATTGGTTGCGGAAGAACTTCGGCTATCCCAAGCGTTCTTAAGTGAGATCACTGGCGAATTTACTAGCGACGACTTACTAGGTCGAATTTTTTCTTCATTCTGTATCGGCAAGTAAAAACCACCGCCACAAGATTGCGGATTTTTACCCAACGCAAGCGCCGACCGACGGCCCCCCCCAATATACTCAAATGCTCGTCCGCCGACCACTAACAGCTGTTTGCCCACTAAAAACAACGAGTTATAAAAACTAATCTATTATGTCATCTGAATGACAATTAACCACTTGTCAGGCCGTGGTTCATTAAGTGTGAGTTTTATTTAATACTCATCATTCGCCGAGCTCTAAGTATGCATAGCTTGGCCTTAGACCGGATTCAATACGGCTCACTTGCCCAAAACAAGTATTAGGAAAGGCGATGAAGAAGATAGTTAGTTTCAAGTTTCAAGCGTTAGCGGCCACCGCTAGCCTTGGTTTAGTTTACGCCGGAGGAGCGTCAGCTTTTTTGTTTGACGTCGGAGATGTCGCTTGGCGTGTCGACACTGCATTTACCTCGGGCATTAGCGTGCGAACCGAAGAGCAGAATCAAGGACTAATTGGTATCCAAAACGGCGGAACGCTTACCTCTGTCAATAGCGATGACGGCAACCTAAACTTTGAAAAGGGCGATATTGTTTCTGCCGCACTAAAACTGACGACAGACATTTCTGCGCAAGGCGCAAGGCATGGCTTTTCAGCGCGCACTAGACTTCTTTACGACCCAATCTACGACGACGGCAAGCCACTCAAAGCCGGACGTCCAGCATTGCCAAAAGAAACGCAAGACCGCGCTGGTGCTGACTTTCAATTAGCAGAAGCCTACTTTGTAACCAACTTTGATATAGCCGGACACGACACCCTTCTCAAAGCTGGTCGTGTAGTCCTAAACTGGGGCGAATCAACATTTACTCCAGGTGGTGTCAATATTGATCCCGCAGACTTACAGAACCTCCGCGCACCCGGCGCCAAGATTCGCGATGCCTTTACTGGCTCCGAAATGCTTAATGTGTATGTTGATATAAATGAAAACCTCGGTTTTGAGGGGTTTTATCAATTTGGACACAACGAGACAGAGCCCGACCCTCAAGGCACATTCTTCTCTACGCTAGATATTGAAAACTCGCTTGCGCTACGCTTTGGCGCATCGCCAGAAGGCGACCCCGATTTCACGATCTTCAGATCTCCAGACAACGAGCCTCGTAGTGGTGGCCAAGCCGGTATGGCTTTGCGTTACTACTTAGACGCAGCTGGCGGCGTCCAACTCGCCGCGTACTATGCCAACTATCATTCGCGCGCACCGCTAATTAGTGGCACAGCGAAAAATGGACCACCAAACACGATGAGATATTTTCTTGAATACCCAGAAGATAACCAACTGCTAGGTGTAAGCGCTAACGGCATAGTTGGCGACTGGTCGATATATGGAGAGCTTGCTCACCATATTGGCTCGCCGCTGCAGGTTGACGATGTTGAGCTTATTTATGCAGGCCTTGGCGGGGCGGATCAGTTAGACGCCGACCCCAACACCCCCGGCACACAACAGTTCGCACCTGGCGCATACATCCGTGGTTATGAAAGACTAGACGTGAGCCAAGTAACATTTGGCGGTTTAAGAAGCTACGGTAGCGACTCACTTTTTTGGGCAGACAACTTGATTGTCGCCTTTGAGGTTGGCATGAACCAAGTTCACGATATGCCAACAGAAGATGAGCTTAGATTTGATGGTCCAGGTACGACCACTAAAGGTGGAACTGACACCCTTGGCGCTAGTCCAAACCAACAAGTTGACGGATTTGCGACAGATTTCTCATGGGGCTACAAACTGATCGCACGCATGAGCTACTTCGGCGTGACTGACAGCATTAGCTTGATACCGCGCGCTGTATTTTTTCACGACGTTGACGGTGTTACGCCGGGCCCAACTGTCACATTTGTTGAAGACAGAAAGTCTGTAACGCTAGGCCTAACCACACAATTTAGCCGAACCTTCGATATTGACTTTAGCTACTCCAACTTCTTTGGCGGCGGCAACTTCAATAATCGAAACGACCGCGACCACGCCTCACTAACAGTCGCCTACAGCTTCTAAGGAGAAATAACATGAAGACAAAATTACTAGCATTAGCGCTGTCTCCTTTCGTATTTGCAATGGGTTGCTCGCAGGAAGATCTACTTCCCGCAGGCTTTTCTGCAGATGGACAGGTTGCCGGACCGGTTGCGGTTTACTCGCCAACCATCGCCCAGATGCCTTTGCCGATCGACCTGTTCTTCTCTGGAACAACCGATTTAACTCTGAACCTTCCTTCTAGTAGCGCTCCCGCACAAGCAGCGAACGCTATGGAT
>JBLHFB010000145.1:0-5020 GCA_047614865.1 Gammaproteobacteria bacterium
CCGATTATCGCCAGCGCCAAACCAGCGTCTAAAGACACGCCCACTCTTAGGTTTCCACAGAGCAGCACTTCAGGCTTACTAGCCGCTCCAAGTGGTAGCAACGAGCCACGCGCCAGAGAAAAACAGCCAGTAAGCGACGCTCTTGCCACTTGGGCGGAAGCATGGTCTCGCAAAGATGTGCCCAACTACCTAAGTTCTTATGGCGCCTCGTTCCAGCCACCTAAGAACCTAGATCGTGCCTCTTGGGAAGCACAACGCACTCAACGAATCGGTGGAACATCCGGCAGCATTTGGGTGTCTGTCAGCAACCCTCAGATTCGCTTTCTCGCTAAAGATCTAGCCATGGTTACCTTTGTTCAAGGCTACAAATCAGCAACCTATAACGACAAAGTTACCAAAAATATGCTGCTAGAAAACGAGAACGGCGCATGGCGTATCGTGCGTGAGCAGAGGCTTTAACCGCCAGCTGTAGGTAGACGCAGCGATCGCTGATCGGCTAAGTGGCCCTAGGCTCGTTAATAAAACGGTGGCCAAAAAACTCGGCCAAGCAACGCTTTTTCACTGAGCTTCCTGAGCTACAAGAGCATTAACAACTTCGAATATTTTGTTATTGCCGCCAGCAGATGTCGCTGTTATAAGGTATTTACCGGCAACCACAAAGGTAGGCACGCTACGTAGCTTATAGCCTGCAACCAACTGCTTGGTACGTGCCATTTGGCTATCGACGCCAAAAGAGCGGTACGCAGACTTGAACTTGTTGGCTGTCACGCCGTTTTTCTCGAAGAATGCTCGCGCCTGCGATTCAGTGGCTAAACGGTTACGCTCAACATGAATCGATGCAAATATTTTCGAATGCACGTCATCCAAAACACCCAACGCATCAGCCGTGTAGTACATACGAGCATGCTTTTCCCAGCTTGGGTTCAATGGTGCGGGCATACGCACGAACGCAGCTTTCGCCGGCTTATTTTCTAGCCATTTAGCCACTTCTGGCTCTAGGTGATAGCAGTGTGGGCAGCCGTACCAAAAGATTTCAACGACCTCTACCATGCCATCACTAACCGAGGTTGGTTGAGGCGCTTCAAGCACGGTGAAGTGCTTTCCAGCGGTGAAAGGGTTTGTCGCTTTTGCTGGAGCTACATCCTCTGCGCAAGCCATCAATGGCAGGGTTAATAACGATAGGAAGATTGCTAGTTTTTTCATTTCATTACTCGCTTTAACTGGGACAACCGGTTGGAGTGTTTCTAAATTTATACCTTCATTCTGCAGGCGGAACATAACCGTCTGGCTTTGCTACGTCACCTTCACCAAAAAAGAACGATTCCATATGCTCTTCTAAAAATCGCCGCGCTTCCGGCTGAAACGGGGTAAGACGGTTTTCATTGATCAGCATGGTTTGGTGTTCCAGCCAATCTGCCCAAGCTTGCTTGGAAACATTGTCAAAAACACGCTGGCCCAATTCACCGGGGTGGGTTGGATGATCTAGGCCGTCGGCGACTTTACCTAGCTTTACGCAATTAACTGTGCGAGCCATTAATATTCCTAATAAGTATTTGTTTAACGGGTGCGGCCAGACCAAATTGATCAAGCACGCTGGGATCTTCAGCCGTCGGGATTGTAAGCCAGTGGCTGGCTTCACAATCCGCTATTGTACCTTGCGAAACAGCGTTTTCGGCCGACAATCTGAAGATGATTGGGGTGATTTTTAAGCCAAAATGGCTGAACTGATGCTTTAGCTCGGGCTGACGCACACCGTCTTTCGTCAGCACCCCCCTGGAGCTCAACCAAGAATCTAACTCTTCAGAGCTCTCGAACTGTGGAAGGGACCAAAGGCCACCCCAAATTCCACTAGGTGGCCGCTTCTCAACGTAAACACGATCATCCACAATGACTAAGGGCATAAACGCCTCCTTCCAGCGGTAGCTCTTGGTTTTTGCTTTGCGTGTCGGAAATGCTGTTGGCTCACCTGATTGCAACCCTTCACAGTCAGCCGCAACTGGGCATCGCTCACACTTGGGCCTGCTACGAGTGCAAAGGGTTGCGCCCAAATCCATGATGGCCTGTGTGTAATCATCTAAGCGAAGTTCGGGCGTATATTCTTCGGCGCGTGCCCAAAGCTGTTTGTTTACTGCCGCCAACGCGGGGTGGCCTTGTATTGCACCGTGGCGAGTTAGCACCCGCTTCACGTTGCCATCAAGAATCGCGTGGCGTTGCTGAAAAGCAATCGACAAGATAGCTCCGGCAGTCGATGGTCCAATACCGGGCAGCTCAATAACTTGATCAATCTCGCTTGGGAATTCGCCGCCGTGTAGCGCTTGAATTTGCTTTGCTGCCTTATGAATATTACGCCCGCGGGCGTAATAACCAAGGCCAGACCAATGCGCCAATACATCGTCAACCCGCGCAGCAGCCAACGCTTCCAGTGTTGGGAAGCTGTCCATAAACCGTTGGTAGTATGGAATAACTGTCGCTACCTGTGTTTGCTGGAGCATGATCTCCGAAATCCACACGCGGTACGGACTTATTTCGTGCTGCCAAGGCAGGGTTTTCCTGCCATGGAGATCAAACCAAGCGAGCAATCGCTGTGAAAACTGATCCGTCATGGGCGCGGCATCAGCCCTTTAGCAAGATTCTCGATATTGCTCATGGTTACTTGTGCTTCGTTCGCCATCTTATGACGAATTACCCAAGGGCCAATGAGCGGCGGAATCCAAAACTTGGGTTCCAACGCGGCAACGAAGGTTAGTTGAGCTGCTCCATTTAATGAGCTAACCTTCCAGTCGCCATAGCCTTGCTCAAAGTCGCTTAACGCTGGAATCACCTCTGCGCGGAGGTGATTAGGCTCTTGGAATAAGTCCTGGGTTTGATTAAGGTGTTTGCAAAAGAACAACACGCATAGCCGAATTACGCTGGTGGCACGGCGAGTCGCCGCTTTGTTTGGCGACTCTGAGTAGTCAATCTCGACTATCGCGTCATTCAGCTTTCGGAGCGCTTCAGGGCCTGCTAAAACGGCCCAAACTTGTTGTTGCGTAGCCTCTAAACTCGCCACCATAGTAACGCTATAGTGCTTGCCATCTCGCGTCACCGAGAGACTTTCCAAGCTCCCCGCGGAAACGGCCGCGGGGAGCACCAAGCAAAGCACTAGAAACGCTTTTACCACAGTCGCTTCAGCTGGTTTTTAAGCTTATCTTTTGCACGCTCTTTTTCGGCGTCTATTTTCCCGCCCAACTCGGCTTTAAGCACCAATTTCATGTCAATTTTGCACTTCGGATCCGCTATCGGTCCAGTGCAATGAATTGGCACAGCGACGCCTTTTAATTCGTCACGAGAACCACCACCCCGACCCTTGCTCGAAGCAACTATCGCCGGAGTCGCATGGTAATCTATAGTTTCGTTTACTAGATTCACATCACCCTTACCGTCCATGCGAATCGCTGGCGACATCACAAGTAGATCGGGGTTGTTCAGACTGCCGTCTTTAACCGTAAAGCTGGCTGTTAGCTGCGAGAAGTCGGTCTGTTGGGTGGTACTCGCCACGTTGGACTCCTCGCCCTTCAACACAGCGCGAGCTTTTTGTAGACTCAAAGCGACATTAAAGCCATGAATTGACCCGTTGGCAAACTTCATGTCTCCGTTGCCGCTTAGGCTCCGGCGGATTTCCCCAACCGTATTGCCCGCTCCCAAAAGCTTAGCTTTTACGCTAGCGGCTCCTGAGATATAGGTTTTATCAAGCATATCTTGCTGCATTGCCCCAGCTTGAATGCCGCTTAGCAAACTATGGAATTGGTAGCGCGGCGTTTGCTTGCGAGCATCCAAGGCTGCGGCTATTTCGATGCTGCCGTCATAGGCGTCGGCGGCTAAACGCTTTAGGCGAACCAGTCCGCCTTTGGCTGACACTTCTAGCTGAGCGTTGGTCATTTTCAAGCCATTCGCAACAAGCTCCCCCAGTGAAAACCTACCGTCTAGGCCTAAAGTTTTGGCCCACTCGACAGGGATTTCGATGCTATTGATATCGGTTGATTCTTCGTGGCCCACAGCATTAGAATCTAGGTCGGCTGCAGGAAGCAGATAACGGTCAACATTGAACTGATCAATCTTTAGATCAAAGCGATAGAACGGCACCGCAGCGCTTAGCTGTTCTAGTGCGGCACTACCGCTCAGCTTAGAGTCGTCGAGAAACATCTCGACAATTTCAATATTGACCACTTCTTGGTTACCATTGAGCCTAATAATTGCTGACGCTTTGCCTAGCGCCTTGCTGTCTTGAGTAGGAATGCCGCCCTCTACAAGCTTGGCAATAAGCTCACGCGGAACAAACTCAGCTATCGCCAGTTGCCCGGTAAAAGTGGGTGCATCAATAAGCTGAGTTACCGACAGATTACCCGTCGCCTTAACGTCATTGCTATTAATGGTCAACTTATTTAACTCGAGATTTTGCAAGGCTAGATCGGCAACTAATTCGGCCGCTAGGTCAATAGTTTGTTGTCCGTTTGGAAGCGAGTATCCCACTGCCGAAAGCGACACTTTCAAATCATCGAGCTGATACTTTTGGGCTTCTAAATCGAGCTTTGCCGTTGCCTTATAAACCAGCTCTAGAGCGGTTTTTGGCTCAGCAATCGCGAGGCCAATTTTCCCAACGACATCAAACGGCGTCGCACCTCTAATTTGGCCAATAGTTAGGTCGATCGGACTAACAAACACGCGTTGGTTTGTTGCTTCGTCAACCCACGTGACTTGAGAGTTAGTTATTTCAACGCCGCCGATAGCGAGCTGGTCAACACTAAATGCGTCGCCACTCCCCTCCGGAGTAGCGACTTCTGGGTCGGCCGCTTGAGGCTGTGAGAGATCGTCCCAGTTATTACTGCCATCGGGTTTTTGTCCAAGCCAGAGCTTCATTCCGTCGAGTCGGACAACCCCAACTTGGATTTTTTTGCTCAACAAAGCGACCACTTTCACTTGAACTGAAGCACTACCAACTTCGGCCATTGGTGCTTCTTCGAAGCCTTTGGCGTTTGAAAAG
>JBLHFB010000146.1:0-5009 GCA_047614865.1 Gammaproteobacteria bacterium
CCTCTCGGCTTTCGCCGCGCAGCATAACGCGAACCGGCTTTTCGACCAGCCAATCATAGCTTGACCAGCGCTTATGGAAGCGCTCAAAGCCTTGGCTTTCAAACTGTTGCAGGTAATCGATCAAGCGGCTAAGCAGCTCGCCTGCCAATAGTGGCCGGTCGCTATGCGCTAAACCGAGCGCGGCACAATCTATTGAGGCTTGATCAATTTCCTTAGCGACGCCTCCTAGCGAAAAGTTTACTCCGACGCCGACGATCAGCTGACAGTCAGATGACGGGTCGCCGTGCATTTCGCAGAGCACCCCAGCTAGTTTTCGGTTGTTAACGTAAACGTCGTTCGGCCATTTCAATCCAATTTGCGCTTCCATACCCCTGCCTTGCAACAGCTCGGCAAGTGATTCGGCTACAGCCAGCCCAGCGACCAACGCAGCAGAAGCCGGGTTGTTTGGCATAGCGTCTAAGCGCCACAAAAGCGACATGAGTATCGATCCTCCCAGTGGCGCCTGCCAGGCCTTTCCTCGCCGACCTCGACCAGCGGTTTGGTGCTCTGCAAATGCGGCGACAAATGGGCGCTCTGCATTTGCCTGATTTAGCAAACCCAGCACCGCGTCATTAGTCGACTCAAGCTGCCAGTCGACTGAGGCCGCCGCCAAAGAAGGGCTAGCATTAGCGAGACTTTGGGATATCAAAGGAGTGAAACCGCTTGCTAATCGATAACCCTGGCCGCGATTGGCCTCAAGCACCACGTCGTAGCCATTCAGCGCCTTGAGCTGCTTCCAGACGGCCGCACGAGACACTCCAAGCATTGCAGCGAGCTCTTCACCCGAATGCCAGTCACCGTCAGCAAGGCAGCCGAGCAATACGTTAAGACTCACAGCCATCCTTAGCGCGCTTAAAACTGTCCGCGGTTAACCTCGGCTCACTACCGACCTGCATTGCGCGGATATTTGGCCGATGACAAAAAATCGTCATCGCCAATGCCAATAAGGCGAAGCCAAGCATTGGCCGATCGGCAAGCGAGCTGCCTGCCAGCACCGCATACAAAGGCAACCCCCCAGCCGCTAAGAGACTCGCCAAAGAGGCATATCGAGAAACCGCCGCAGTGATCAGCCATACGGCCAGCCATAGAAAAGCACTTAACGGCATCAGAGCTGCCAAGCAGCCGAGCAATACCGCCACTGGCTTACCGCCTGAAAACTTAGCCCAAGGAGAAAAAATGTGACCCAAGATAACCGCCATCGCGACGCTATACGGCAGCCAATCGCCGGCGCTTTCAAGGTCTATTAGTAATGGCAGACAGATCAGTAACGTCAGCGATTTCCCCAGATCAAAGACGGCAGCAAATGATCCTGCTAAAAGCCCTCCGCTATTCAACGACTCAAGTACGCCATAGTCCCTGTCCGATCCCGCACTCACAGCGGAAGAAAACAATGCGGTGGCTAGCTTACCGCCCAATAGGGAGCCAACCAACAAGCCCAGCGCTAACAATCCGTATTCGTTCACTAGCCACCCAACCATTGAGTACGACGCTCGACCGCTGCGGCGCTAGCATCTGCATCTAAAGCTAACCATGCCGTATCCATTTCGCTCGCTTGTAGCGTCAGTTGATAGGCCAGTAAGCGCTCTCTGCGGAACACGTGAAGCTGTACAACCTCTCCCGGCGCGATAGTACGAAGCTTGTCCAAGCTTGCCGCTGTCGCCTTCCTCCCGTCAATCGCTAGCAAAATATCGCCAGCGGAAATCCCGCAGGCCGCAGCTGAGCCAACATCTCTGATTCGCTTAACCACCAATCCAGCAGAGTCAGCCGTAGCTAGAGTGATTCCGTGATCCGAGAGAACAGCGACCGCAGTGCCTGAGTTGTCATTGCCCCCCTTATCGAGCAACGACGATCTCGCTCGCCAATTTAGCTGAAGGCCAAATTGCTTGAAAGACTCGGACAGCGGTAATTCGTCTCGAGTATCCAAACCCAATTTAAGCAAATCAAGGCACGCCCTCGGATCAACATTGTTAGCTTCCAGCAGGCCTTTCACGGCAACCTCAATACCGTCTTCGGGCACTCCCAATCGGGTAATGCCATGGCGCTCCCACAATAGACGCATGACGTCATCCATCGTGACCTTGCCATCGCTTGCCAGCCGTAATGACATCTCTAGGCCTAAAATTAGCAGGCCACCCTTTGCGTAGTAACTGACCACCGCGTTTTCTGCATTTTCGTCTTGCTTGTAGAACTTGGTCCAAGCATCGAAACTCGACTCCCGTAGGGTTTGTCGCGTTCGGCCGCTGCCCCGCCGAACGCGACTCAGATTTTCGCCAATTAGACGCAGCCAGTCATTTAGATCGATGCAGCCCGACTGAAGCACACCAAATTGGTCGTAGTACGAGGTAATTCCTTCAAAAGCCCAAAGCAAGGTAGTAAAGTTTTCTTTGGACAAGTCAAATGGCTGAAACGCCGCCGGCTGGATTCTTTTTACATTCCAGCAATGAAAGTATTCGTGACTACAAAGCTCCAAAAACTGTTTGTATTCCTTGCTCCGTGGCTGGTTGGCCCCCGGCATACCTTCGGGCGCAGCAATCAACGCAGTCGAGTCCATATGCTCCAAGCCGCCGAAGCCGCCTGGCACTATCGCGGTCAGAAACCAGTACTCCTGGAATGGTGGCTTTTTACCAAAACGTAGACTGTGGTTTTCACAAACCGACACCAGATCCGTCGACATTTGATCCGTATCAAAATCATCGCAGCCACTGACCACCATATGGTGTGGCACACCACAGGCTTCAAAACTAACCACGGTAAAGTCAGCCATTTCTACTGGGTGATCTATCAACTCGTGATAGTTGACCGCAGCGTATTCACCAAACCCCCACAAGCTAGCGCCGTCACGCGGCAGGCTGGTGGCAACCCTCCATGTACTGGCGAAACTTGGCGGACGAATATCCACCTTGCATGGCTGGTTTTCTTGGCCGACAACAGCAAGAAACGTGGAGGTGGCATTAAAAAATCCGCGCTGGTCGTCCAGAAATGCGGTCCTCACGGAAAGGTCATTTGCGTAAACCCGATAGTTAACGCTAATAACACCAGTAGAAGTGGATAGCGCCCAGCTGTCTTTATCCAGCTTAGTTAATACCAACGGACCAAGCTCATCATGCGCCGATATCTCAACGATATTGCGCGCAAAATCTCGCACCAAGTAACTGCCAGGAATCCACGACGGCAGGCGAAGCAGTGGCGCCTCGTTATCCAACGCAACAAAAGTTAGGGCAATATCAAAATAATGAGCGCCGGCAGACGCAGGGGTGATTTTGTAGCTAATAGTCATGCTGCTTATTGTACCTGCGATTGCTTTTTGCGATTCGATTCCAGCACTCGCTTAAATCTAAGCGACAACTTACTCAGTAATTTACATACAGCCTGTTGATTAGTGGCCTCTTGCTGCCTATATTGGGTAAGCTTGATTTATGGATGCCGCGTCAGGTCACATGATTTAATAGCAGAGCATCCAACCATCTAGGAGACCATTCAACATGGCAAAAGTAAGCGTAAGCTCCACACAATTATTCAGCGTTGCAGCCGACGTCGGCACCGTTTTCGCCCTACTCGCAGACGTTCCAGCATCAGCGGCACATTTCGAAGGCCTTGCTGAGCTTGTCGACAAAGGTGACAACACCTACTGCTGGAATATGGACGAAATGGGCGCGATGGGAATCACCCATCAAGTGGTATACACCAGCAAGTATATTTCTGACGAAGCCGCAGGAACTATCGAATGGATTCCCGTTGCTGGCGGTAACAGCGAAATTGCAGGCTCGTGGAAACTAACCGACAACGGCAATGGCACCGACCTGGTTTTCACCACCTCTGGCGAACTCGAAGTTCCGGTTCCACGCTTGATGGCAAAAATGGCGAGAGGCGTTGTTCAGGGTCAATTTGACGACCAACTCGACACCTACTTAGGCAACTTGAAGACCGCTTTTGCTGGCTAATCCCACCGAAAGCAGTAATGCCTAAATAGAGCCCGCCGTGTTGCGGGCTTTATTTTTCCCGAAATTCAGTCATCCAACGAGCGCTTAACCCTAATATGGATAAATGACTTCCAAGCCCAGCATTTTGACAACAGCCGTGATTGTCCTGCTTTCGCTGGCCGGAGCAGCGCATGCTACGGAATGGCAATTGGCCAAGCAGAAAAACGGCGTCTCGGTATGGACTGCACCCATAGATACACAACGGGTCAACCTTTACAGAGCCGAAACAATATTGGATCACCCCTTGGATAAAGTCTTGGCAGCGCTTCGCGATGTCGGCCGCTATAGCGAATGGATGAATGACTGCCACCAAGGACGTGTTATTGCTCAGAGTGATGCGAACAACTACAGCACCTATATGCTCTGGGACCTACCTTTCCCATTCAAAGATCGCGAATTTGTGCAGCAAGTGAGCATTCGAGAGCTAGCCAACGGAGTAGAAATGAGCGTCAGCCCAATTCCAGACAAACTACCGATCAACAGCAAATATGTACGGGTTAACTCTGCTCAAATTCAATGGGTACTCACATCGCTGGCGAGCAATAAAACTAAAGCCGTACAGACCGGCTACGCCGACCCAGCAGGCAGGCTGCCGGTTTCAATGATCAACCGATTTGTTGAGAACGGCCCCTATCAAACGATGGACGAATTACGCGGCTGGCTGGTTAAACAGAAAAAGTTAGATCTGCAATCACAGAGTTAGAAATCAGCTAGATCAATCTCGGTGGTAGGGGTGGCTTCGTATAATGCTCATCGCGCGATAGAGCTGCTCTGCAACCACTATTCTGACCAGCGGATGCGGCAATACCAAATTGGATAGCGACCACAGCTGATCTGCTTTTGCCCTAAGTGATGGAGACAAACCATCTGGCCCGCCAATCAATAGAGCGACATCTCGCCCGTCCATCATCCAATTATCCATTTGCCCAGAAAGCTCTCGGGTAGACCAAGGCTTCCCGCGCTCGTCCAAAGCAACAATTCTCGCACCAC
>JBLHFB010000147.1:0-4996 GCA_047614865.1 Gammaproteobacteria bacterium
GACTTGGCGGCAGTTTCTATCATCTCGTTAGCAAAGCCATCTTCGAAACAAATTGACGCACTAATTGAGCTACCTTTTACGCTCAAGGTAGGCTGAGAGTCGGCTCCACGATAAAGATCCGTGTACGGAAGCTTAACAGCTTGTAGATATGCCTTTACAAACTGAGGCACGGGGAAAAATTCACCAAATGGCACGAGGTGCCTTTTGTCATAGAACTGAGGCGACTTAATATCGTGGCCGTAGCCAATCGTCATCATGGCGTTGGAAAACTGTCCCGACTCTGTCGCTCGCATCGTTCCCGCCACCAACACCACTTCGTTAGATTTAAGCCAGCGATCAAATCGCGTATAGATACTGCGATATCTGTCGAATGTGCCAGGCAAGGCCACTTCTGGCCATACCAGCATGTCGGCTTCCGGAACGCCGCGCGACAAATTCAAATGCAGGTCAATCGCCTTGTTGAGCCCTTGCTGCGTCCATTTCTCGCCTTGGTTTATATTAGCTTGTACCACCGCGACTTTGAGCGTCTCTCCGGTTGGCTCCGTCCACTCATGCCCCCAAAGGACCAATGACAGAACGAGGATTGACCCCAGCGTTGCCATTTCGGGCCTCCATAGGCGCTTAACAACAATCGAATACAAGCAATAACTAACCACAAGGACTAGAGCGGAAAGGCCATACACGCCGAGTATTGGAGCAAAGCCAGCCAAGGGAGTGTCTATCTGGCTATAGCCAACCGAAAGCCACGGGAAGCCGCTAAACACCCATTGGCGAACAAATTCAGCCAAAACCCACAGCCCGATAAGAAGCGCACACGACACGCCACGGTTTCTCGCCTGAAACCGAATCCATAGCCAGCCGATCAATGCGTGGTAAGAGCCAAGGTAGACGGCAAGCAGTAGCGCTATGAAAACCGCGAAGTAGATTGGCGCACCTGAGTAGGTATGCGCGCTAATAAAAACCCAGTAAGTCCCTACCAAAAACTGGCCCGTGCCCCAGAGCCAACCAATCGAGAACGCTTTTTCGGGGTATCGCTGCCAAAGGTAAATCAAGCAGGCGAGCAGCGGGAAGATCAACCAGGCCTGATCGTAAGGCGAGAATGTAAAGGGAACCGCTGCCCCCCCTAAAATGGCGAGCAGCCTCGGAATCATTCTTCTAGATTCTCGTCGACAAGCGGATCATCGCCGCCTGCAGCGCTGCTTCCCAACTTGAGCACCTGTAACTGTCTAATCCGGCGGCCGTCGGAGCGCAACACCTTGAACTGGAAGCCATCGATGATGGTTGCTTCCCCTCGCTTAGGAACAAAACCGAACGAGCGTGTAACAAAGCCTCCAATGGTGTCCATATCATCCGCGGAAAAGCAGGTACTGAAATGCGCGTTAAACTCAGATAACTCTGTCAAAGCATGGACGCTAAAACGCCCTTGGCGATGCGCAACAATATTGCTGGCGCTTTCTTGATCATGCTCATCATCAATATCGCCAACGATTTGTTCAAGCACATCCTCAATCGTCACAAGCCCCGCTATTCCACCGTATTCATCGACCACAACCGCCATGTGATTACGACGCGAACGGAACTCCCAAAGCAAAACATTGAGCCGCTTGCTCTCTGGAACAAACACGGCGGGACGCAGCACCTCGCGCAGATCGATATTTGTATTTTTATCAACGGCATAACGCAGCATATCTTTGGCCAGCAAAATACCGACAACCTCGTCGCGGCTGTCGCCAACCACAGGGAAACGCGAATGCCCGCTGTCGACGACCGTGCGAAGCAAATCGCGTGGCGTGGCTTCTCGCTCAATCACCACCATTTGAGAACGCGGGATCATGATGTCTCGAACGCGGCTATCAGATACCGCTAGAGCACCCTCAAGCATACTCAAAGTGTCGGAATTCACCACGCCGCTGGCATGGGCTTCACGTATTGTTTGAATGAGTTGGTTACGGCTTTCCGGACGATGCGTAACGGTGGAAAATAACCAGCTAGCAATGCGGCTGCGTAAGGGTATTTTTATATCGTTAGCAGTTTCATCGTCGAGGTTAGAATGACTCGACGGAGGTTTGTCAGTGTCCATGTAAACTTCTGATAGGTTGGATTGGCATAGTTATACCACTAATGCGTAGGGGTCTGAAATAGAAAACTGGGCGAGCAATTCTCGCTCAACCTGCTCCATTTCATCGGCTTCTTGGTCGTCAATATGGTCGTAACCACGAAGGTGTAGCAGCCCGTGAATCACCATATGAGCCCAATGGCTAGACGCAGGCTTACCCTGTTGAAGCGCTTCTTGCTCGACTACCGCAGCACACACCACAATATCGCCAAGAACAAACTCTCCAGCTCCAGGCATTTGCTCACCCGGAAACGACAACACATTGGTGGGTTTCGTTTTGCCACGCCATTGGGCGTTCAAGGATTCACTTTCAGCTGGATCAACAATCCGAATTGACACCGAGCAGGCAGCCAGGTCACCTAGCGCAGCATCCGCCCAACCAGCAAACATTTCATTACTAGGCGCCGTTAGTCCGCTTACGTTGTCGATATCAACTTGATGCTTCACCGTAGGCCTCGTATGCCTGCACGATGCGCTGAACGAGCGGATGTCGAACGACATCATGGCCAGTAAAATGGGTGAAACTTACACCCTCTACGCCTCGCAAGATGACAGCCACGTCGGCAAGACCAGAACGCTGATGTCTGGGCAAATCCGTTTGCGTCAAATCGCCGGTTATCACCGCTCGCGAGCCAAATCCGATCCGAGTTAAGAACATTTTCATTTGTTCAACCGTGGTGTTCTGAGCTTCGTCAAGAATAATAAATGACTCATTCAGCGTTCGGCCACGCATAAATGCCAGCGGCGCGACTTCGATCACGTTCTTTTCAATCAACTTCGCTACACGTTCAAAGCCGAGCATTTCATATAGCGCGTCGTATAGAGGTCGTAAATACGGGTCTACCTTGTCGCTTAAGTCGCCGGGCAGGAAGCCCAGTTTCTCGCCCGCCTCTACTGCCGGGCGCACCAGCATGATCCGGCGAACCGTATTCGCTTCCAATGCCTGTACGGCACAAGCAACGGCGAGATAGGTTTTCCCAGTTCCCGCTGGGCCAATACCGAAGCTAATGTCATGCTCCGCAATATCTTCAAGATAATGCTGCTGGTTTGGGCCGCGTCCGCGAATGGTCTGGCCGCGATTGGTTAGAACCGAGACATCTGCAACTTTTTTATCCGCTCGGCGTTGAGTGACTGACGACTCTTGGAGCGTTAGATGCACATGACCCGGCGTCAGGGTTTCCTCCGCGGTTGTCTCGTAGAGCTGCTGGAGTAGCTTGATTGCGTCCCCTACAGCCTCTTCCAAGCCATGCAAGATAAACTTGTGGCCCCGGTTGCTGATTTGCACCGCAAGCCGCTGCTCGATCTGCTTTAAGTGCTGATCTAACGGCCCACACAAATTGGAGAGCCGCATATTGTCTGCCGGCTCTAGCTCAATAACCTTATCTACGCTATCAATCACGAGAGTTTCACCACGCGACCACGCAATGAGCTTGGAAACGCTTCTGTAATTTGAACGTCTACAAATTGACCGATAAGGCGCTCGTGCCCCGCAAAGTTAACCCAGCGATTGCACTCAGAACGACCAGCCAATTCGGCTTTGTCTTTCGTCGCATGGCGCTCTACAAGTACGCGCTGAGTCGTACCAACCATTGCCAGGCTGAACTCCAATACGTATTGCTTGATGCGTTGTTGTAACGCCGCAAGTCTTTCTTTCTTAACGCTCAATTCAACGTTATCAACCAACTGGGCTGCAGGGGTGCCTGGCCGTTTGCTGTAAATAAAGCTGAAAGACTGGTCAAACTTTATCTCTGCAATCAAATCCATGGTGTCTTGGAAGTCTTGATCGGTCTCGGTTGGGAAACCAATAATAAAATCAGACGAGAAAGTAATCCCTGGACGCACAGCGCGAATCTGCTCCATGCGGGCAATGTATTCATGGCGGCGGTGGCCGCGCTTCATCATCGCCAATATACGATCGGAGCCACTTTGAACCGGCAGGTGTAGATGCGATGCAAGCTCTGGAATGTCACGATAAGCATCGACTAGCGAATCAGTAAACTCGACAGGGTGAGATGTAGTAAAGCGAATCCGGTCAATACCATCGATCGCCGCGATATAACGAATCGCCAACGCCAAGTCGGCGACCGTGCCGTCTTCCATCTCGCCGCGGTAAGCATTGACGTTCTGGCCAAGCAAGTTGACCTCACGGACGCCCTGCGCGGCGAGCTTGGCGACCTCGGCAATCACATCGTCAAACGGGCGGGAGATTTCTTCGCCGCGAGTGTAAGGGACTACGCAGAACGTACAGTATTTGCTACAGCCTTCCATGACAGAAACAAACGCCGTTGGGCCTTCTGCTCTAGGCTCTGGGAGGTTGTCGAACTTTTCGATCTCCGGAAAAGACACATCGATCGCCCGTTTCGATTCAAGCGTCACCTGGTTATATAGTTCGGGGAGCCGGTGCAGCGTTTGCGGCCCAAAAATGATGTCGACGTAAGGCGCGCGCTTGCGAATCTCTTCGCCTTCTTGGCTGGCAACGCAACCACCCACGCCAATCACCAAGGCTGGATTTTTTTCTTTCAGCTTACGCCAGCGGCCGAGCTGCGAAAACACTTTCTCTTGCGCCTTCTCACGAATTGAGCAGGTATTCAGCAAGATCGTGTCAGCTTCATCTGCCGTATCAACACGCACAAATTGATGAGACTCACCTAGGACGTCGGCCATTTTTGACGAGTCGTACTCGTTCATTTGGCAACCCCAAGTTTGGATAAAAAGCTTCTTCGTCATTACTGGACACGCTGTAAAAAGGGCAACCAATTCTACCAGTTTGGCCAATTTTTAGCCGTGTTTCTTACCGGCGTCGAGATTCACCGTCTCCACTGCGAAGCGTCCGGCCGCGCATTGCGTGCGATTAGCCGCGCGACTCTAATCTCATGGAGG
>JBLHFB010000148.1:0-4965 GCA_047614865.1 Gammaproteobacteria bacterium
GGTTGGTGCCATATCACTATAGAACAAGGGACTGAGCAGTGGATTGCCAGACGCGGGGTCGCCAGCTTCTTGTGTTGGTTACGGCGTGTTGGAAGCCGCTGGCTGAATCGGTTTTGAGACTTTCTCGGCATGCCAAATCAGAATGTCGCGATAGCTGCGAATGTTTTCAACATAATCGACCGCTTCGTGACCACGAGCGTAGCCATAGGCCGTTTTCGTATGCCACTTAGGTTGGCTAAGGCGGTTTAATCGTCCGCGAACGTGTATCCAAAAATTGGGGTTGTCGCCTTCATTACTAGTCATTTTTAGCGCGTCACGTAGATGGCCAAGACCCACATTGTAGGCGGCCAAAGTGAACCAAGTACGGTCTGGCTCCGAAACGCTGTCTGGCAGCCGAGACTTTAGACTGTCGAGATATTTCGCACCACCAAAAATACTTTGGGTTGGGTTCAGCCGATTGCTCACGCCGACTTCCTTGGCGGTATTTAGAGTCAGCATCATGATGCCTCGCACGCCGGTACGCGAGGTGGCTAATGGATCCCAGTGGCTTTCTTGATAGCCCATTGCTGCTAGTAAGCGCCAATCAATATCGTATTTTGCGCCGGCCGACTTAAATAGCTTGCGGTATTTGGGCAAGCGATCTCGAATCATTCGTCCGAAGAGCGCCGAACCAGGATAGTCGAGTTTCGGAATGTGGCCATAATAACGGTCGTGAAGGCGGTCCATTTCTCCTTTAGCAAGCAGATCGCCGAAGAAGAACTCAGCGGCAACTAACAGGCTTTGGTCGTGTGATTTTCTAAACGCCCAGGCTAATTGCATCGGTTTTCCAAGCTCTAAAGCCACGCCTAATTTAGGGTGATAGCGGCTATTAATCGCAACCACGTTAGAATCTGCAACGGTGTAGGGGATCTCCCCCATGGCGACGCGATAAACCAACTCGCCGTCGCTATCCTCAAAGTTTTCTGCCCAGCTGAGCATGGGGTATTGCTGTTGCAGGTTTCTCAGAATCGCTGAATGGTTACTGTCTGCAACAACCTCCAGTGGTTGGCCGATTACCTCTTCAATTGTTCGGGGCCGTTCTGCGCCACGTTTGTAGACCAGCTGGGCTCGAATTTCTTGAATAGGCGGACCAAAGGCCACCCAGCGTTCGCGTCCCGGCGTGATCGTTATACCGGCGGCGGCTATATGGTGTCGGCCACGAGCAATATCGGGAAGTAGGTCAGTGAAACGTTCGACGGTAGTTAGTTTGAGCTCAACCCCCAATTCGTCTGCAAACTGTTTGAGCAGTTCATACTCGTAGCCGGCGGGTCCGTCTGCTGATTCGTAATAGACGGTAGGGCTGTTGCGGGTGATTACCCTGAGCTCACCAAGCTCTTTAATCTGAGCGAGTAGCGGCGGCGCTACTTCGCAGGTGGTCTGAACCGTGATGCACCACAGCGCTAGACACGCAACGAAGGCGTTGCGGCTTAAACGTTGTATTTTGGCATTCACGGTCAAAGCGTCTCCGGCGATAAGGCAGCCGATTATTATACGTGGTTGACGCTGCCTGTCTTCCGAGCTTCTGTATGGCCTGGCTCTACAGACTACATGCCGTTAGAAAAGTCTTTATGACGCGTCAAACCGCTGTCTCTGACGACCGAGAGTGAGGCGCTGTAAGCGAGTAGCAAGTCGATGCAATATTCTCCACGGCGACGAATGTAATCATCACCTTCGCCGTTGACCTCGGTGTTAAACACCGATTCAACATCGTGAACAATCAAGTGCTCAGGCAGATAGCAAATCCGTGTGTTCTTGTAGCTACTGCTGCGAAGTTCGGCCACCGGATAGCTGCCGCCACGTCCAGCCGATACTGACACTATCAAGCCGGGCTTATGAGCTAGTTCGCCACGGCTGCATAGCAGAAAGAAATTCTTGAGAGCCGGTGGAACCATGCCGCTCCATTCCGGAGAAATGATAACTAGACCATCGCAGTTATTGAGCTCGGCACTCATTGGCGCAAGCCGCTCTGTCCACTCAGGGTTGCCCTCCCAAATACTCTCGTCCCACATCGGAAACGGATTGCTAGCCATGTCTAAGGTCCAACTATCCACGCCTTGAGATTCTAGTTGGTTGGCAAACCAAGCGCCTATCTTTGTGCTCTGCGATTGCTGACGATGGCTACCTACAATAATTCCGATTTTCATATTTTCCCCGCATGATGGAGTTGCTCTTTGCTGCACAAGGCAGCGACTGTGCTTAGTAAAGCGAAGCCTGCACAGAGTAGCAAGCCGTTTTGATAATCAATGGCTTGGTATATCCGGACTTTGTCGACAATCAATCCATTCCAGGTTTGATCCATAATCCAACCAAATACGGGTTGAATAATTGCGACGCCTAAAAATAGACCGCTATTCACTACGCCCAGTGCTATTCCTGACACACGGCTAGGAAATGCTTCCCGTGCTAATGCGTAGGACAGCACCGCACAGCCTTGGAATAGCCCAAGCAAGAACCACAGCAGCCAGCCGGTCCAACCACTAGACCAGGGTAGGCAGGCGAGTGATAGCCACAGCACGGTACTCACCGACGAGCCAAAGACCATCATTGCCCTTCGTTTGCCAAGGAAGTCTGAAATAGCGCCACTGGTAGACGAGCCAATTGCTACGCCTACTAACAGTGCAGTGGAATAGCTTGCTGCGGCTTCTCGTGAGACGCCGTGCCAATCTTGCATTAGCGGCACTAGCCACAGGCCAACCACCGCGAATATGGGTCCTGCGGCGCCGAGAATGCTGAAAAAAAGTGGCCAGATGGAGTTTGACCTCAAAACCGATTTAACTTCCTTCCCCCACTGGTGATTAACCTCGCTGGTATCGACAACCGCAGGAAAACCAGCGTCTTGTGGTGAGTTACGCACGAATAAGCCGATCAGCAGTGCTTGCAGCCCTGCTAGTACGCCGAGCCCAAAGAACAGTTCACGCCAAGTCATCACATTCATTGCAAAGGCAAGCGGGCTGGCTGCCAGCAAGCCGCCGGCGTTGCCGAAGAAGAGTACGAAACCACTCATTGACGCAAACCGGTCGCGCGGAAACCATTGGCTGCAATATTTAAGCGTAGAGACAAATGCCGTTGACATGCCCGCGCCCAAGGCAAGCCGAGAAATGGCGGCGCTAGTGAAGCTGTCAGACAGTGAAAAGGCGATACAGCCGAAGCAGCCGAGTAGGCAGGCGACACTCACAACGCGGCGCGGTCCCAGGCTATCTGCCAAGATTCCTGCTGGAATTTGCATCACGGTGTAGAGGTAAAAGTAGCAGGCCGACAGGGTCCCCAGTGACGCAGCGGAGACGTCAAAGCTAACCATTAGGTCGCTAGCGACTACGCTGGGCGCAGTGCGCAGGAAGTAGACCATGGCGTGTGCCATGGAGAGCATCACAAAGCCAAGCCACAGCTGGACTTTAAATTGCTGGCTTAGCTGCATTGCTGAATCTCAGCGAAACTTTGGCTACTTAAGAAGCAGTTCAAGTAGGGCTTTTTGAGCATGTAGGCGATTGCCCGCTTCTTGGAATACAACGCTTTGAGGCCCCTCAAACACCTCGGTCGAGACTTCGTACTCGCGGTACGCCGGTAGGCAATGCATAAACACAGCGTCGTTATTTGCTCTGCCCATGGTTTCGTTATCGACAATAAAGCCGGTGAAGTCTTCGATTTTTTGAGCTTTCCCGTCTTCCTCTCCCATGGAGATCCAGGTGTCGGTCACGATCAAGTCGCATCCTTCAGCAACCCCTTTAGGATCATCTATGAAGACAACCGAATCACCAGCAGCCGCTACGGTACTAGCGTCTGGTTCATAACCTTTCGGCGTACAGACGCGTAGCGTGAAGCCAAAAAGTTTGGCAGCGTTTATAAAGCTGTTCGCTACGTTGTTGCCGTCTCCAATCCAAGCTGCAGTTTTTCCGCGGAAATCGCCGGAAACCTCTAGCCACGTTTGCATGTCGGCTAATAGTTGGCAGGGGTGGTACAGGTCGCTTAAGGCGTTGATCACTGGGACAGTAGAAAAGCTCGCGAACTCTTCCATCTGCGCCTGGGAGTCATTACGAATCATGATCCCGTCGACCATCTGTGACAGCACACGAGCGGTGTCTGCAACAGGTTCGCCACGGCCTAGCTGGGTGTCACGTGAGGACAGGAATAGAGCGTGACCGCCAAATTGGGTCATGCCGGTTTCGAATGACACACGAGTGCGGGTCGACGATTTCTCAAAAATCATCGATAGCGTTTTGTTCTTTAAGGGCTCGTAGATTTCACCGCCTTTTACCATCGCTTTAAGCTCAATGGCGCGGTTGATCAAAGCCCAAGCTTCGTCTGGGCTGATATCGTTAAGAGTAAGAAAGTGGCGCGTCATAGAGGTTTCCGTCCCCAAAAAAAGCGAAAGGGCTGTTCCGTAAGAAACAGCCCTTAGCTGGAGCCTAGCCGCAAGCCGTTAAGCTCGCAGCTTGCCTAGTGTTATGCGAAGTTGGCGTTCACGAAATCCCAGTTTACTAGCTTCCAGAATGCCGCAATGTAGTCAGGACGTACGTTGCGGTAGTCGATGTAGTAGGCATGTTCCCAAAGATCCAATGTTAGCAACGGTGTTGCATCAGATGTTAGTGGGGTAGCAGCATTGCTGGTGTTAACGATTTCTAGTGAACCGTCGGCTTTCTTAACTAACCAAGTCCAGCTAGAGCCGAAGTTATTAACTGCTTTGTCAGCAAATGCCGCTTGGAATTCTTCAAATGAACCGAAGCTCGCGTTGATTGCATCGGCAATTGCGCCAGTTGCTGCGCCGCCCGCGTTAGGAGCTAGGCCGTGCCAGTAAAATGTGTGGTTCCAAATCTGAGCTGCATTATTGAACATGCCGCCATTGGCTTTCTTTACGATCTCTTCTAAAGAAGCGTTTTCAAACTCAGTACCACCAATAAGGCCATTTAGCTTGGTCACGTAAGTGTTGTG
>JBLHFB010000149.1:0-4948 GCA_047614865.1 Gammaproteobacteria bacterium
CGTATTTGGTGGACTGTCGTTACCAGCCGACGTCGACTCCCCTTTGGTACTACTGGCAGCGGGTAGCGGCATTACCCCGATGATGAGTTTGATCCGTCAAGCGGAAACCTCGTCATACCCACAAGAAATAACCTTGCTTTACTGGGAAAAGACCCCAGGCAATTTTTGTTTCAATGACGAGCTCGACGCGATTCACGCAGGTCCTTCGCCAATCCAGGTACACAAGATCACCACCCAAGACCAATCAACTGGCGTGACTGATGGGCGAATAAGCGATGTGCAAATCAGTCAGCTATTGCCCAACATAAATGAGTCCCAGGTATACGCCTGCGGCAGCAGCGGGTTCGCGGTAGCGGCGAAGAGCATCGTAGAGCCGGTTGCAAAATCGTTTGCAGCAGAGGCGTTCACACCTTCAACAATCGTCTCGCCACCTGAACAAGAAACACAGTTCGAAGTAGAGCTGCTCAAGTCAGGCCGCACAGTCAGACTGTCCAATCAGGCCAATTTATTGGACGCATTAGAGGCGGAAGGAATCGCAGTTGAATCGGGCTGTCGGATGGGTATTTGTGACACTTGCACCTGCCAAAAAACCAAAGGCACAACGCTTAATATCGAAAGTGGGCAGCTGAATGCCGAGCAAAGCTCGCCAATTCGTCTGTGTGTAAACCGTGCGGTACAAAACTTACAGCTTGAACTGTAACCCAATTTTCAGAGAACCAAAAATGTCAAAGAATCGCGTTTTAAGTGAGTTAGAAATTGCCCAGCTCGGTGCTGAGCTAGTAGCAGTTAAAGAGCAAACCATGGCTAAAGTGGGTGAAGACGATGCTCGCTACATCAAGGCGATTCTAAAAGCTGTTCGCTACACCGAGATGCTAGGGCGAGGCTTCTTGTTTCTCAGCTTCTTCCCGCCGTTCTGGTTAGTCGGCACAGCGTTATTAAGCCTGTCCAAAATTTTAGAAAACATGGAGCTCGGTCACAACGTCATTCACGGTCAATATGACTGGATGAATGATCCAGAGCTGCAGGGTAAAACATACGAATGGGATATTGCTGGCACGTCAGACAACTGGCGAAAAACGCACAATTTCAAACATCATACCTATACCAATATTAAAGGCATGGACGACGATATTGGTTTTGGAATACTTCGTCTATTCCCAGAACAACCTTGGCGTCCGTATTACCTACTTCAACCGTTGTGGGCACCTCTCTTTGCTTTGGTTTTTCAATGGGGCATAGCGGTTCAAGGCCTTGAACTGACCAAGGTATGGGACGGGCTGAAGAGCAAAGAACAATTCAAAAAAGAATGGCGGCTGGTAGCCAAGAAAATGAACGGCCAGCTTCTAAAGGACTACTTACTCTTCCCGCTCATCTCCGGGCCTATGTTTCTGGCTGTGCTGGCGGGCAACCTGGTTTCTAACGTGGTTAGAAGTCTATGGACCAATCTAATCATCTTCTGCGGCCACTTTACCGCCGATGCGGAAGTGTTCCCAGAATCGGCGCTTCAAGACGAAGGGCAGGGGCATTGGTATTTGCGTCAAATGCGCGGCTCATCAAACCTCCGTGGAGGAAAGCTTTTTCATATCCTATGCGGCAACCTAAGCCACCAAATCGAACACCACCTCTTTCCAACCGTTCCGGCACGTCGCTACGCAGAAATGTCAGTTGCAGTGCGGGCTATCTGCAAAAAATACGGCCAAAACTACAACACCGGTAGCCTGTTGAACCAATCTAGTCAGGTGCTCTGGCGGATCATTCGACATTCCTTCCCGTCGACAGCTTAGAAGCGGTTGATGCCAGTTACGTTCCGAGTCACGCCTACTAATGGCGTTGTAATCGTTCTTCCAGGCGGGCGCTGAGCAATTAGTCTTCGTTGAGCAAGCTTGGATCCAAATCGTAGTCGATCTTCACCGCCGCCGCCGTAATGTCAGCTAACTTGGGATGAAGCGGATTCAGTAATATCGTCCGTTCTTGAGATATGACCGGGCTAGGGACGATCAAGCCAAGCGAACTTTTGCTCTCAAGCCACTGATCGCCTAACGACTGGGCGCTCATAGGCCAAGGAGACCGTTGCCAGTCGGCGGGCAGGCTGTCTCTGCCTAGATCGAATAGCTCGGCATCGTCTACGTTCAATTCAAAGGCTACGTAGTCCATATTTTTACTCCTTCCCCTGTTGACGAGGATTTCCATAGTTGCAAGCGCCAGGGATTCTGCGGTGTAAAGGCAGGGAGTGTTAGACGAGTTCCATCGACCAGATGACTTACGAGTAGAAAGTCCGAGGAACGCCGTTTCTTGGTATTTTGAGCGAACTATGCGGTATAGAAGCATTAAGCGAAGTTCCCGTATTCAAGGCCATCAATAAAGTCCAACACCGCTTCGGTGCCTGCGCTGGTTGCTACCAAATCAAGCGGTTTCTTATTGCCTAGCGAATACACCGGAGAAGTGAGCCAAGTGGTCGCTTCTTTGGGATTGTTAAACACCGATGAGGCTGCTTGGTAAACACGCAACAGCTGCAATACCTTGTCACCTTCGACAGGCTTTAAAGGCTGCCCTTTGCTGCGTCTACGAGCCATAGTTGCTGGTGCTAAGCCCAGTATCTCCGATAGCTTGGAACTGCTTTGTCCAAGCGCTTCAGCCATTTTGTAGAACAGGTTGACACTGATTCCTTGATGAACGAGGCGATCTTGCTCTAAGTAGTGACTGCGAAATAAGTCGAAGTGCTTGGCGCGGCTTGAATACTCGGCTTCCGTCTGTCCAAAAGTGCCATTTAGAATCTCATCCAATACCGCCGTTAGCTGAGAGGACTCTACTTCCCATTTCGCGGTTCCGGCGGCGGCAAGCTTTGGGTTGTAGACCGGATGCGTACTGGCTTCAGCTGATCGTTTTTTGGCGTTCATTGGGTTCTCCATTTGACAAAGAAGACTACACTCTTTGGTGAGCCAAGGGCGGCAGTTGTCACCGCTAGCCCGACTAAATGACGGCGTGATTCTGTAAAGAATCAAACCCTTCGCCTACGGAAGCGATCGCGTACTAGTTAGTGGCGATGACTTGATCGCCGAAGTTGGCCAGCAGGGCTATCACTATAGATAACAACACATCAGCGCTCTCAAATTAGGGTGAATTCGACCGATCAAAATCACCTAAAACAACACGACCAGGCTGTTGGCTCCGCTCCCGAGCTGCGTGATAGTGATGCTGGCAATCCCATCTATCCAAACTCATCGCATCCCGTTTAGCGATATTGAATTCAATATCCGCAGACACGTATTTCCAGATTGCCGCGCTGTTGATCGAGGGCTAGAGATTTTAGCTATCAACACGCAAAACCTATCGAGCTAGGCACAGGTCTGTTTACAGAACGAATCACGGGCTATTCAAGCCGAATAGATCTAGATCTAGCGGCGGTTATTGATACTCAAACAGCGAAAGTACTGGTGGGGCCACATTACTTTGTGGTGGTTGGCGATCACGACTTCTTGAATACCCAAACAGGCTAGATTTTTCGTTGCTGTGCTTCTGTCGTTAGGGCTCGTCCTCTAAACAAAACCAGATTTGTTCGTTTTTATCTTGGTATCACATGAATACCAACAGCGAGGTAAGCGCTCTGTGCTGAGGCGTTTTGGGAGTGATTTTTCCAGACATCCGATATGTGCGAGCGATAAAACGCTTTTTTTCTAAGCCGTTCTATTTTCTGCTGAATCTTTGCTCAGAATTGTCCAATGGTTTAAAAAGAAGGCTTTAATCCATGGGTGTGTGCTGTTAAGTGTTGCTGCTCCGCTTGTTGACTGTTGCCTATTCGCTGGCGTTAATTTTCCGGACAAAACTGGAAAGCTAAGGCTGGCGATTACCAGTATCACGGTTAACTGTTCCTTTTGCTTATGTCTTTGTTTGTGGTTCCACAAAGCCCGCTCCTTGGGCAATTTGGGTGGATATTAGCCGCGGGTAGACTTGTTTGTAAGTACCTATCGTTTTCGGCGGAATAACGGAGTCCCCATTATTATTCAGTGGTTTCTGCACGATAGCTGCGGCGGAGGTAATATCGTCGCGCGCAAGCGGCAACGGTTGGCCGCTTTACGTCAGTCGAAACACTACTCCCCTGTTAGATCGCACGATCCCTTGGCCTCGCTGCCTGTGGAGTTTGGGTGCTTCAGAGATGGCTGTTTTGTAACGCGGCTCCCTCGGCATCGCAGAAACAATTCACTAGCGCTCTCTCTGCTTCTGTTGTGACCTTCAACACTGTCGGATTCGTGATTCAGCGCTTGGTGTCTTAGAGCTGAACCAGTTAGTTGATTGGTTGACCTCCAAGTGAGCTGCAACTTCGCATTCAAACTTAGTCACATGCTCGATTGTGAAGACCTTTTGGATTCTAAAAAATTCCTTGGAAGCTTGTCGAACTGCGAAAGTCGCTGCTGTGTTATTGTTCATGGACTAATAGGCGGAAATCGACAGATCACCGAACCAGCATTTCGGTCTAATCTCCGATAATGGGTGCCGAGCTAGGCTGCTGCAGCCAAATCGGCGCTGAACCCGCAGTGGCTCTAGGTATTGGCAGCAGAAAATAAATTACTGGACGCATAAACGGCCAGCTATACGATGGATTATACCCGTCACACGCAAAGAAGCAGCTGAAACCAGACTGGGATCAAGCGCGTTTCATATCAAGGAAAATTGAAATGTTTAAATCGTCAGGTATTATATTTTTCACGCTGGTTTTAGCATTGACGGGTTGCTCTGAAGACGTCCGCAGTCCAGACTTTACGCCTCAATTAAAGCGTATTGACGTCAGCCCAAGCACGTGGACTCTTGCCCCAGGCACTGAGTTTGCATTTACTGCGAAGGGTTGCTTTACAACGCCACCGTCTCGCGGCGTCCAACTTAGCTGCCGAGACATTAGCGATTCTGCAAATTGGGAAATATCGGGTCCGGTCATTGCTACCATCAGAGGGCC
>JBLHFB010000150.1:0-4938 GCA_047614865.1 Gammaproteobacteria bacterium
TAGATCGTTAACAAGATTGGTCGCCAATGTGACGACGGCAGCTGTATTTGTTGCTAGGTTGGCTAGGTCTTCTGGGTCAAAACTTACAACGGCACGAAGCTGGTCGAAGGTTATTCCATTTTTTGAATCAGCCGCTTGCTCGGTAGATATAGCGCCGGCGTAAGGCAGCCTTGAATGGGTGTTGTGGAAATAGAAGCCGAATTCGGTGTTATTTAAGCGCTCCGAATAGGCTTTGAGCTGAATTCCGTACTGCCCGTCGTCGCGTGCTTCTTTAGAAATCGCACACACCGCACGACCGGCAGTGTCGTCTCCGCGGTGAGCGCGATAGGCTCCAAACTCTTCTACTCTCGCTAGAGTACGCTGATCTTCCGCAGCATCGCCATTGCTATAAGCATCGCTTAGGGTTACTCCGTCGGCCTCAAAAACATTCGGGTTAATGCATCCACGCGCGCCGCCGACATCACCGTTAATTCCGTCGCCGTCTTGAAGGTTACTGGGGTCTTGAGGCTCTTTACCAAAGCTAAGCATTGCGTAGGTTGCGCCAGGCCCACCCAGATCTGTAGTTGAAAAGAAGCTACCGTTTGCCGACAACTGATCGAGGATCGAGCGGAATTTGAACTGATACCAGGCTTCCATGCTGAGATTGTCAGTCAGGTCAATCCCCATATGAATGGCTTCAGTTGGCGAGAAGACTTCTTTAGTATCGCCACCGGCCGCATTTAAGCGGATAACACTGGGTGGGTTGATCGAGTTTACACTGCGCAGGGGAAAGGTGGTTGTTTCGCCCCATGAGATCGGCTGCCGGCCAAACGTTAAGCTGAGGGTTCGGTCGCCGAGGTCAAAAGAACCGTAGACAAAGGCTTGTTCAAACGCGGTGGCGAAGACCATCCCTTCGTCTTGGCCTCGGCTCGCTAACTCAAATTCCTGCTGCTGCCCTCTTGCCAAGCCAAAGTCGCTATTTCGACGCAGCTCTCCGTCTAGTGCTGGATCATAAAAGCCAATAAGTCGACCAGAAAAACCATAATAGCCATAGACCGCACTGATATCGGTTGTTAGTCGCAAGGTAGAGGCTACTAAATCGCCCTTATCGAAGGCGATATTTCCATCGTCGTTGTTCTGGCTAAAGTAGCCCGGCGCGTCTACGAACCTTTGGTGCTCGTCCGCATCAAGGACACAGCCACCCAGTGCGTCAAGAGGATCCGCACTGCCGCTGGTTAAGTCATCGTCACAAAGATTGCCCGGACCGCCGCCACCTTGGCCGGGAATGTTTCGTTTGGCGATAATGCTATTACTGCGGTCCTGGGTTCTCCAGCTGCCAGTCACTTGGGCTTTTGAGTTGATGCTGACTTCTAGCTCGTCGTCGAAGACCTCAAAGCGTGCTGCATAGGAGGATGACGAGACTGTTATTAAGACCAGCCCCGTAAGCATCATTGCCGATTTTGATCTATTCGAAACTGTATGTGGCACGCTGGCTATCTCCCTAAGGCCGAGCTAACTGCTCGGAAAATCCGTCAAATACACACATCCAAAGCATTTAGTATTTTTTGCTCGGAAATTCGCGCCGGATTTTAACGAATGCTTATATACAATCGCAACCAGAGAATAATACAGTTAAGAATGCTTAGTCCTACTCGGCCACGCGATCTGACGCACCTGCTGCTGTCGCAGCAAACACCAAGGCATTGTTCTCTACGTCGACCTGAACCACGCTGCCAGTTGGTATTTCTCCGTCAAGAAGCTTAATGGATAAAGGATTCTCTAAGTGCTCTTGTACTGATCGTTTAAGAGGTCGCCCACCATACTTTGGATCAAACCCTGCATCCGCTATGTAGTCAACTGCGGCTTCAGAAAGACGAATTTCGACATTCTGCTCCGCCAACCTCGTTGCTAAAATATCTATTTGCGTCGACGCAATCTTGCGAACATGCGCCCTATCTAGGGAGTGAAACACTACGCAGTCGTCTATCCGGTTTATGAATTCCGGCCGAAAATGGCGTGACACGCTTTCCATTACTTCACCACGCATATGCTCGTAGCTTGTATCGCCGGCATTTGACAGCTTTTGGATTTTGTCAGAGCCAATATTCGAGGTCATGACGATAACGGTATTTTTGAAATCAACCGTTTTACCCTGCCCATCGGTTAACCGGCCGTCGTCTAAGACCTGCAGCAAAATATTGAATACATCCGGGTGAGCTTTCTCTATCTCGTCAAGTAGCACCACTGAATAAGGCTTACGGCGTACCGCTTCTGTTAGGTAACCACCCTGTTCGTAACCGACATAGCCTGGAGGTGCGCCAACCAGCCTAGATACTGAGTGCTTCTCCATGAACTCCGACATATCAAGGCGAATCATTGCGTCATCGCTGTCGAATAAGAAGTGAGCGAGCGTCTTACACAGCTCGGTTTTACCCACGCCAGTTGGGCCGAGGAATAGAAAAGATCCGATAGGCTTAGAAGGATCGGAAAGCCCCGCCCGCGAGCGCCGGATGGCATTGGATACCGCGGTGACCGCTTTCTCTTGTCCGACAACTCGTTCGTGCAGCAGTCGATCCATCTGAACTAGTTTTTCTCGTTCACCTTCAAGCAGTCTATTAACCGGAATACCGGTCCAGCGAGAAACCACATCAGCCACTTCGTCCGCGCCTACTTTGTTAATCAGCAAGGTGTTTTCATCGGCACTACTAAATTCAGCCGACGCTACTTGACGCTCAAGCTCTGGGATTTCGCCATACTGAATTTCAGACATCCGCTGGAGGTCACCTGCTCGGCTGGCGGCCTCAAGCTCGGTACGCGCCTTGTCGATTTGTTCTTTGAGGTGTTTACTGCCGTCAACTGCCGATTTTTCACGTAGCCAATGAGTTTCCAGCTCATCGTAGTCTGCTTGAAGGCGTTCAATTTCGTCGATCAAATCGACACGCCGCTTACGCGAGGCATCGTCTTTCTCACGCTTTAGCGCTTCGGATTCAATTTTTAGTTGAATCAGCCGACGTTCAAGGCGGTCTAGCGCCTCTGGCTTGGAGTCAATCGCCATACGGATACGGCTAGCTGCTTCGTCAATTAGGTCGATCGCTTTGTCTGGGAGCTGCCTATCAGCAATGTATCTATGCGAAAGGGTCGCGGCAGCAACGATTGCGGGGTCGGTAATTTCAACGCCGTGGTGAATTTCGTAACGCTCCTTTAGGCCCCGTAAAATAGCAACAGTGTCTTCAACGCTAGGCTCTTCAACTAGAACTTTTTGGAAACGGCGCTCTAATGCGGCGTCTTTTTCAACGTATTGGCGGTATTCATCCAAGGTGGTGGCGCCAACACAGTGGAGTTCGCCTCGTGCAAGCGCGGGCTTGAGCATATTGCCGGCGTCCATAGCGCCTTCGGCTTTGCCTGCACCTACAACGGTATGGAGTTCATCGATAAATAGAATGATTTGACCGTTGGCTCGCGAGAGCTCTTTAAGCACGGCTTTTAGACGTTCTTCAAACTCGCCACGGTATTTGGCGCCTGCTATCAAGGCACCCATATCTAGTGACAGCAGACGCTTATTCTTGAGACCTTCTGGCACTTCGCCATTCACAATCCGCTGTGCAAGGCCTTCTGCTATCGCAGTTTTACCTACGCCAGGCTCGCCGATAAGAACCGGGTTGTTTTTGGTTCGACGTTGCAGAACTTGAATAGTCCGGCGAATCTCCTCGTCTCGGCCAATAACCGGGTCAAGTTTTCCAGACATCGCTAGTTCTGTTAGGTCAACCGTGTATTTAGACAGGCTTTCGCGTTGTTCTTCCGCATTGGGATCATTCACAGCTTCACCGTTTCTCACAGAGGAAATTGCCTTTTTTAGTGCTTCATGAGTTAGACCTGCGTCGCTAGTCAATTTTGCTAACGCGGTGTTGTCGGCGTAAGCAGCAAGCAACAAAGTTTCTGAGGCGATGTATTGATCGCCTTGTTGTTGTGCCAGCTGGTCGGCTCTATTCAGCAGCTTAGCCAAATCGTTGGACACTCTAATATCACCCTCAGCGCCCTGCACTTTGGCAAGCTTCTCCAGGGAGTTGTCTAGAGCGGTTTTTAGCTGACCAACCATGCAGCCCGCTTGGTGCAGCAGGGAGGCAACGCTGCTGCTACTTTGCTCTAGCATCGCCTTAAGCAGGTGGGCCGGCTCAATTACTGAGTGATCGCGACTCAGTGCCATCGACTGCGCGTCGGCCAAGGCTTGCTGGAAAGTAGAGGTTAGTTTGGCGGTTCTCATCACGGAAACTCCATTGCATTAGGAGTTAAGTGGGGCGCGATAAGACCAGTTTCAAGCGTTGACGATTACTTAGACAACCAAATGACGCTGGCAAACCGGCCTGTTACACCGCCAGCGTGAACAGCTTGCCGATGAGAGAAAAACCGCGGATCGCTGTAAGTGCAGAACTCACCGCCGTAGACGTCGCTAATCCCTAGTCGAGCGAGACGCGCTCTAGCCAGCTCGGCCAGACTGGCCTGCCATCGATCAGCAACTCCTTTTACAAAACAATCCGAGTTATTGGAGTCATAAGGGAAATGCTCAACAACCTCCGGGCCCACTTCAAAATGGTCGATACCGATGCATGGGCCTAACCAAATTTGGATATCTGTTGTGGGAATAGAGGATAGCGCTGACTCAATCACACCATCTGCCAAGCCTTTCCAGCCAGCGTGCACTGCGGCGACTGCAGTTCCATCTTTTGCTGCGATGAGAACCGGCAAACAGTCACCAGTCATAATCGTGCATACGTGATGGCCGGAATGGGATATTGCTGCGTCGGCTGTGGTGTTTGGCTGGTCCACGTCAACCGCCGATACATCGATGCCGTGCACTTGAGTCAACCACGTTAGAGGCTGTGCATGAGCATCCGACTGTCTAACCTGTTTATAAACCAATTCGCGGTTTAGCAATACGGTGCGTGCGTAATCGCCGACGTG
>JBLHFB010000151.1:0-4914 GCA_047614865.1 Gammaproteobacteria bacterium
TTCTGGTACCGCGTCACACGGCTTTGAAGCTCTTCGCCATCAATCTTTAGAATTTGCGCCAGCACCCTGGCAACATCAGCCAGCTCGTAGCCTTCATGTTGAATAATGAATGGATCAACAATAACAGTAGGACGGGGTGCGCTAACTGCGAGCGGCGCGCCGTTGCGGTCTACGATTTTTCGACGAGGCAGTCGGTATTCTTGGTTGTGAACGTACTGACCTTCACCACGAGCAGTGTATTTGTCATGACCAAGCGTCTGAATACGAAAAGAACCTATGGCAACAACCAGTAGTGCGACTAAAGCGCCAAATAGTATGAAGCGGCTACGCCAGCGCCATTCCACATGGGCAGCTAATGCTTCTGTCTGAGCCGAGTGCTCTCTAGCACCAGCACGCAGCCCTGCGCGTCTTGAGGTCTTGTCAGTCGCCATTAGTTGCGACTTCCTGCTGAGATAGTCCGCTGGCGATCGATGCTAATCGAAACCATGCCCAATTCGCCACGCGATACCGCTTCAATTCGTGCACGGTTAGCCCACGTTGCCAAATCCAAGCGCAGCTGCTCACGGCGAACTTCAAGCGTGGCAGTTTCACTGCGAGCAACGTGCAGCTCGTGAACTAGCCGGCGCGACTCATAGTTGCTATGAACCACGCCCAGAGCTGAACCAACGACCAACACGCCGAGCAATGCCAACACTAGAAAAAGATTCTGCTTCATTTCTGGCTACCGTCTGCCGCCAAACGTTCGGCAACCCGCATTACTGAACTGCGGCTACGTGGATTGCGCGCCACTTCTTCTTCAGATGGATGTACCGGCTTACTAACCAATCGTAGCCGCGCTGGTTGGAACTCTAAAGTACCGAAACCCGCAGCCTGACTGCGCGAAGCGTCACGCATAAAGCGCTTAACAATTCGGTCTTCGGCGCTATGGAAGCTGATCACCACTAGCCGGCCACCAGGCTTAAGAGCATTAACGGCTTGGCTTAGCGCCTCGTCTAAGTCCTGAAGCTCGCGATTAATGAAAATCCGGATTGCTTGAAATGAACGTGTCGCGGTGTGCTTGTTCCGTTCTTTGGTAGGAACAGCAATATCAATAATTTTTGCAAGCTGAGTGGTACTGGTTAAACGCACCTGAGCGCGCGCTTCAACAATGTGTCGAGCCACGCGGCCGCGATAACGCTCATCGCCAAACTTATACAGTACATCGGCAATTTCTTTCTCTGGCGCGCGATGCAACCATTCAGCAGCGCTTTCACCCGCTTCTGGATTCATTCGCATATCCAGCGGGCCGTCTTTCATAAAGCTAAAGCCGCGTTCGGCTTCGTCTAGCTGAGGAGATGACACGCCAAGATCAAATAAGACACCATCCATTTGTCCGTTCAGCCCGCGGCCCTCAAGTTCGTCACCAAGCTCCGCAAAGCTACGATGAGCAATCTCAGCCTTGCCGCCAGTTTTGAATTGCTCTCTAGCAACAGCAACCGCTTCAGGATCTTTGTCAAACGCGATTAACGAACCCGTAGCGCCAGCAAGTTCACGTATTTTTGCGGAATGCCCACCACGGCCAAAATTGCAGTCAACATAGCTACCACCTTCCACCACGATCAGCGCGGCCAGCGCTTCGTCGAGAAGGACTGGGATGTGAGCCTGTTCGGTCATGTTACTTAAAACACCAAGGTTTGAAGCGTGGGTGACTGCTGTGCAAGGTCTGGATTCAGCTGGCGGTTTGCCTCAAGCGCACGCGCTTTATATTCGGCGTAAGCGTCCGGATTCCAAACTTGAATATTTGAGCCTTGACCCAGTAGTACCGCTTCGCCTTTCAAGCCCACTTCGTCACGTAGGCGCTGCGGAATTAGGAAGCGGCCTTGTTTGTCAATTTTAAGCTCAGACTTATAGCCAAGCAAAATAGACTTTAAGTACTGACCTGATTGATCAAGGAAAGGAATAGTAGCTAGTTGGCCAGCAACCGTCGCCCACTCGTCAGGGGCGTAAATCATCAAGCAATTTTCTTGGTGGTGGCGTGTGCACACCAACTGGTTGGCGCACTCCAGCTCAACCCCGGGACGAAATTTCGTCGGCAAGGCGATGCGGGACTTGTCGTCCTGCGCTACATCATGAATTCCGTCGAAGAACACGATTCCAGTTCTCTACCACTTAGCTACCAATTACCAGCCAATATAGAACCCTGAGTAGTGCTATTCAACATTTAAACCCACGAAAGTTAATTACTTAACCAAATCAACCCTAAAAAGTCATACTTTGTTAACAATAGAACCCGCGTATAACCCCGATACAACGGCTTTTGGTGCATGAGTGGTGGATAGGTGGGTAGTTTTTACGATATTTCGAGCAAAGTGGCTCTTAAGTGGGTAAACCAATCAGTTTGCGTAAATGAGCCGTAAAAAGCCGCTTACAGCAAGTCTCTAGCAGACCTCGAAGGCATTGGGAATCCATTCAGTTAGCGGACTGCTGGGTAGATCGCCACTGACCGCAACCACATCAAAGCGCCAAGCGATATCAGCGGTTTGGGGGTGCTCGCTCATATACTGCTGGGTCGCGGCAATGAGTCGCCGCTGCTTACCGGCGCCAACGCTTTCGGCAGCACTGCCACAGGCATTGGTTTTTCGATAGCGGACCTCAACCGCAACAATCTGCTTTATAGATCCAAGCAAGCTACGCTCAGCCAATAGCAAACCAATATCGCCGACTACTCGACGAGCGGAGGTCATATCTTCCCTAGGCCACTCTCAAGTTTCATACCCTGCCGAGCCTTCGGCAGCTCTGCTGCTTGCTCGATGTCACTTGGCTTTCCAGACTTAAACTCAGCCCACTGCAGATCGCGGCGAACAGTGCCGTTATCCTCTAGTGACAGCATGCCTGTGGCACCCGCAACATACCAAGTACCTGGTGGCGCGCCGTGCACCACCAAAGGCGCCAACCTAAAGGCATCAACACCCAAGGCGTAAAGGCGCGGACTTTTCTTGAATGCTCGCGAATCAGAATTCTGTAAATCATGTTTCAGCGCCGAGAAACGTGCCCCGCTCTCTAGTAACCACGGCATGTCGGTGAATTGAATTCCGTCCATGTCACGATCACTACCCGGGTCAACCACACCACTGTAAACATGAGAGGTAGCGTAGATAGGCAGCTTGGAAGCACGATGGAATTTCAGCTGTGGTCGCAGCAGGCGCGCTTGGCGTGGAAAAGCGCCAATAAAAATCATGTCGGCATCTTGGCGGCGGCGTGGCTCTGCCTCCAGACTAAGTCCCAATGTGCGTTCAAGTCGGCTCTTGCGGGCAGTGCTTCGGCCCAAATGCAACGCCCTCTTCAAGGGGGTAGAAAAATCACTATCCCGAGACTCGTAATACTCTGCGCCTACAACGTTTCCGCCTTGCCCAACAAAGGAGCGGGCGAACTCTTTATAAACGCGCTCTCCCCAGCTGCCACGCGGCACCACCACAAGAGCACGATGGCGACCATCTTGGCTGGCCCGGCGTGCGGCCAATCCAGCTTCTAGCTCTGGAGCAAGACCCAACTGATAAATCGGCTGCAACTCGTCGGGCATTTCCACCAAACGTGTCCAGCGACGATCTTGCATATCTAGGTTATTAAGAGCCAACACCGGAATCGGCCGAGTCTGCAAGACAGACAAAGCGTCAATAGCTTCTTTTTGTAGCGGGCCAATCGTGAGCGCACTACCATCATTTGCTGCGCTCGCGTACAGCTGACGAACATAGTCTTCTAAACTTTGAGTACCGTTCGCAGCAGTATCGACTACTTTGATCTTAGTCAGTCTCGCGGTCTCGCTCGATGCGAACCACGAAGCGAATAAACCATCGCGAACCGCCTTGCCGGCACTCGCATAACGACCGGTGAGCGGCACCATTAAGGTTATTTGCTCAGGGTATTGGGTTTGCGAATCGTGAGCCGCCATAATTTCTGGCAGCAAACTGATATTGGCCGGATGGTTTGGGTAAGCGACACGCCAGCGCAAAACTTGGTCATTGAAGCCGCTCGCATCAATCCATCTGTCCTGATTGATTCGCGCAAGCCGCAACCAGCCGCTTAACACCGGATCTTGACGAGCGCGCCCAAGCGAGCTATCTAGATTTTCACTTTGCGTGCTTATTAAATTCCGCCACAGGAGTCGAGCGTTTTCAGCGCGGCCTTCAGGCTCTGCGATGTAGCTTTCACGCAACACTAAATCGCGCAGTCCTTCGAGCGGAGCGCCGCTGAAGAAATAGGCTTGTCCACGCAGATTTAGCATTTTCTGATATTCGTCAGTGCTTAGTCCTGCGGGATCATGCGGCAGTACGTTTAACACTTCTAGCCCGCGACCATCGGCCAGGTAGAGCTCGCCAGCTATCAGCCGACGCCGCTTCTCTGTTGTTGGATCTAGCTCAGGGGATAAAGCCTGTAACGCTATCCAAGCTCGCCTGGGGTCGCCCGCTCTCGCCAATAGCTCGGCAGCTCGAATCAAATAATTATCTTTGTCGGCAGGCAAGGCATTAACAGACGCGTTCAGCAAGACATTGGCGGCGGCGCTGTAGCGGCCCTCCGCTTCCAAACGATAGACCTCTGCATCTAACGGCGACATCTCACCTAAAGCAGGATCCTCTGGTGGCAGATCGCCATCAGTTGTGGTGTTTGCGCCATCGGACGCACAGCCAGATACAAACAAGGCGGCGGCTAACATGGCAACGGAGAAAATACGGAAAAGGTCAGGCACAGGCATCAAAATCGGTATGATATTTATAGCAGCCGTGAGAATACCATATCGCGGCGAATCAACGGATATCAGCGTGCTCTATATTGTCGCCACACCGATCGGGAACCTAGCCGATTTCAGCCCTCGCGCCCAAGATGTATTAAAGCTGGTGCAACTCATTGCCGCTGAAGACACTCGGCATAGTCGTCGGC
>JBLHFB010000152.1:0-4889 GCA_047614865.1 Gammaproteobacteria bacterium
CCAGAGCTGAAACCAATCAATTTATTCCTTGTGTTCTCGGCCCCTGATGAGGTCTTCCATCTTGCCTTCTGGATACATTTCATCCCGCAGCAGCTGGCTTTGTGGCTGACTGGATTGTCGATCCTATTCACAGTTCGCCGGAATATCGACGAAGCCGAGCGCTCACGTTTGATCTACCTAGTGATGAGCGTTCCGTTCCTGATTGCTGCCATATGGTGGCCAGAAGATTTCTACTACCAGTACATGCCGTTATCGCTGGCGTTAGGCTTACTTATCTATGTTGCTGGCAACATTCGCTATCTAATTATCCAAGGCCAGCGTGCAACGTTTATGCGCCGTTTCATGCCCAAAGAAGTGACCCACATGGTGCGTGAAAAAGGATTTAAAGCGGCGATCAAGCCCGACGAATTAGAGATATCGGTGGTCTCTTGCGATATCCGTGGGTTTACCAAATACGCCGCCGAGCACAACAGCGCAGATGTCTTAACCATCCTCCACCACTATTACGAAGTGGTTCACGAGGCTGCGGATAGCGTGGGTGGCACGGTAAAAGATCATGCGGGGGATGGGGTGCTTACTTTGCTTGGAGCGCCAGTTTCGTTTGAGGATCATCGCCAGCGAGCAGAAAAAATGGCTCAGGAAATCATCCAAAATGGCTGTGCTTTTTTGGATCAAGAAACTGATGGTGAACTCGGGCTCGGCATCGGCATTGCTTCCGGCGTGGTAACCACCGGTGCAGTGGGTGGCTCACGGCGCCTTGAGTACGTTGCAGTTGGCTCGGCCGTGAACATGGCTTCGCGCCTATGTGATCAAGCCGCCAACGGCGAAGTGCTTGCAGATGTGATCGAAGGCGAAGGTGCCGATTTCACCGTTATGCTGAAAGGCTACGCGGACTGTGTTGAGGTTAGAGCGCTAAGTGTCGCTAGCCCAAATCAACAAGCACGTGATAATGCCAAGCGACGAAAATCCAAAAAGAGCAGAAGGAAAATAGGCTTTCGTTAGTAGCTGAAGGCTACTTAGTAAACTAAACGTAAAGGCCGTAAACCATAACGCTGAGCACATTAAACCGGGTTAGCCACAACAGCCCGCCAAACAGTGACAACGCGACTGCTCCGCACCCGCGCTGGTAGCGAGCTATTCCTCGACTATCGACCAAAGTGCGTCTTCCCCAAACAATCCTGTTCCAGCCGCCGAGTAAGCCAATCCATAAAATTAGCGGTGGCGCGCTAGGGTCTACTGGTTATGCCTGCCATTGCATCCCGGCTTTCTCGGCCAGTTCTAATGCCTAGTGCTGCCACTCATCATCTGAGACGTAAACGCGTGAGGCGCCACTGTTGGCGAAGGTCTCGCCTGGTCGGCTAATCGCGAACATCGACCCTGCTTCTACAAGCCCCTGTGCAACGCCGTCTTCCCAAGGGTTGATCGGTACCGATAAACCCGCGCCGACAGGAAAACTGTTCTTGGCATCGGTCTCATCTAGCTCAAAGGAAAGCAGATAGAGGAATAGGCCTTTTAGAGCTGCGAGCCATTGCCTCATCGGCATCAAGGGTTCGAAGCTTTCGACCTCTGACGGTTGCCGAATACCAAACCAAGCGACGGTCAAGTCGGCTAAGGCAAGTGCAATACTTTTGTTGCCGTCGAAACGCGGAAAGCTAATAACAGGCCCGTATTTGAGCAAAGCCACCTCTGATATAAGTGCACCACCGCCAAACGTAACAATAAAGTCCCGCCAAGCGGTTCCTAAAATTGCTGGATGAACCAAGTCAAAATTTGCCAGCAGCGCTCCCGCAGGCATCGCCCCACCGGCTAGGAGGGAAGGCACAAGAGCGCAGGCTAAATCGGGCATATCAGTAAGTTTCGTAGCAGATCATAGGCAATCGAAAAGCAGGGCGCTGGCTTGCTTCTACCGGCTATGTTGGCCTGTTGGCGGTGAAATAGGGACCTTATATTCCACGCCGCTAGCGGCTCGTGTATCGATTTTGATCAAGTTGAAATGAGTAAGGTGTTGCTTAGACGGCTATCTATTCGATTGACGGTTTACGAAATCTACAGCAACACTTCTTAGCCATTGAATTCCCTTATCGTGTTCTCGACTTTCGTGCCAATACATCCGCAGTTCGACTTTGGGCACTTCAAATGGGCAGGGACAATAATCTACTGGAATCAAATGCTTCATAGTCGCCGCAAAGGATTCTGGGACCAGCATCAACCAGTCGGTTTTGGCAATGACTTGGCTGGCTGAGAAGTAGTGTTGGCACTTCAAAACCACGTTGCGCCTGATGCCTTGGTCGACAATAAAGCTTTCAAGCTCGCCGGGGATCGAGGGCATTTCTGTGACCATTACGTGGCGCGCCTTGGCATACGTTTCTAGATCAATGCCAACTTCCGCGAGTGGGTGCTTAGCGCTGAATAGAACAACCGCAGATTCAGAGTGAAAGGCCTGCGATTGAATGTGGCGGGGAAGGTTAATTGCTACATCGACCGCTAGATCAATTCTTCCCTGAGTGAGGTCTCTTTCAAGCGTGTCGCGATCGATAGGATGCGAAATGACCTGTACACCCGGTGCTATTTTCGCCAACTCAGGCAACAAGTAAGGGAAAACTAAAGATTCTGCTGGGTCTCTAAAGCCAAAGTGAAAGCTGCACTCTAGTGTGTAAGGGTCAAATGTTCGGGTGCTTTCTATGCATTCATTGAGACCGACTAAATGTTTCCTTACTGATGGTAAGATCGAACGAGCAAAACTCGTCGGCACCATGTTTTGGCCGTGACGGACAAACAAAGGATCATCAAGCAACAGGCGTAACCGTTTTAACGAATGACTGATTGCGGACTGGGTTAAATGCAGCTGCGTGGCTGCACTACTTATTCCACCGGTTCTTTCAATCGCGTCCAGTATTCGGAAAAGGTTGAGGTCTGCTCGTTTATGAATTTCGTTCATAGAGTGTAATTAGTAAGTGTCATTTGATTAATAGTACAACGATTCGTAAGCTGGCTTTATCAAACTAATGAATAAGAGAAAGCGTGACATGAACTATTTTGTAACAGGTGCAACCGGACTTATTGGGCGCTTCTTAGTCGAGCGACTGCTGCGACGTAAAGATGCTGTGGTTTACGTGCTCATCCGTGAGTCGTCGTTAGCTAAGTTTGACAAGTTAATGCGACAAACCGGCGCCAGCAGCCAGAACTTGAAGGCCGTAGTCGGCGACGTTACCGAAGACGGTGTGGTCGGTCACGAAGACTTCTCTATGCTGAAGGGCAAGATTGATCATGTATTTCACCTAGCCGCGGTTTACGACATGAGTATGTCGGACGAGCAGGGCGACCAAATCAATAACCAAGGCACGCTGAACGTGATCGCGTTTGCAGAGCAACTGGGTGGAAAGGTTTGTTTCCATCACGTGAGCTCGGTGGCGGTAGCTGGAAATCAGTTTGAAGGTGTCTTCAGCGAGCAGATGTTCGACGAAGGCCAGAAGCTTCAGCATCCGTATTATCGAACAAAATTCGAGTCTGAGAAAATTGTCCGTGAAGCCTGCAGTTTGCCTTGGCGCATATACCGGCCTGGGATGGTGGTTGGTGATTCGCAAACCGGCGAGATGGACAAGGTAGACGGCCCGTACTACTTCTTTAAACTCGTACAAATGATGCGTGACGAATTGCCCAAATGGTTGCCGCTGGCAATGATTCAGGCGGGTAAGTTGCCGCTATGCCCGGTTGACTACGTTGTCGACGCGATGGACGAGATCGCCCACAAGCCCGACTTAGATGGGCAAGCGTTTCATTTGGTGCAAGCCGACCCCCCCACCGTTGGCGACTTATTCGGCTCGATGCTTCAGGCCGCCCATGGCCCGCAGGTAGCAAAGCAGTTTGACTTGCCCGTAGATGTCGCCATTAAAGGCGCCCGTGCTGCGGCAAAGCTCCTTCCCAAGAACTTGTTTGACACTGTTTTTAAACAAGCCACAGGCATGCCGTTGTCGATTTTTGGTTACGTCGACAACCAGTGCGTCTTTGATAGCGCCGCAACCCAAGCCGCATTGGCCGGTACCGATATCAGCTGCCCCCGAGTCCAAGACTATATGCCAGCTATTTGGGATTATTGGGAAACGTGGTTGGATAAAGACGTTACTTTCGATAAACGCTTACCGGCTGCCATTCGCGGCAAGAACGCTCTGATTACCGGTGCATCAAGCGGGATTGGATTTTCAACGGCAAGAAAGTTTGCCAAAGCCGGGGCCAACCTTATTTTGGTAGCGCGAGGCGAAGAGAAGCTGCTGGTCACCAAAGCGGTGCTCGAACAGCTTGGCGGTGGCGGTACGGTGAGTATTTATCCCTGCGACTTAAGTGACCTTGAAGCGATAGATCAGCTGGTCGCGTCGGTGATCAAAGATCATGGCCATGTAGAAATACTAGTCAATAACGCCGGCCGTTCGATTCGTCGCGCCGTGTTTGAGGCGCTGGATCGCTTCCACGACTATGAGCGCACTATGCAGCTCAACTATTTTGGAGCGATTCGCCTGATTATGGGACTGTTGCCGAGCATGAAGGAAGAGGGACGGCGTGGCCATATCATTAATATCTCTTCTATTGGCTGCCTCACCAATGTGCCTCGCTTCTCTGCCTATGTGGCGAGTAAGTCGGCACTTGATGCCTTTTCGCACTGCCTTTCAGCAGAAGTGAAAGGCTTAGGGATTGATATCACTACAATCTATATGCCCCTCGTACGCACACCCATGATTGCGCCTACCAAGGTCTATGACTACGTGCCTACGTTAACCCCCAGTGAGGCCGGTGACATATTGGTAGATGCCGTGATCCGTCGACCTAAGTCGATTAAATCGCCAATTGGTGCGGCCACTGCGGTGAGCTATGCACTATGGCCCAAGCTAAACGAC
>JBLHFB010000153.1:0-4820 GCA_047614865.1 Gammaproteobacteria bacterium
CGAAAGCGACTGGGTACTGGTTCACGATGCAGCCAGGCCACTGCTGCCTGATCAAGACCTTGGCAAGATAATCTCGCATATTCGTGCCGGAAATACCTCGCCCGTCATATTGGCGACACCTCTAGCCGATACCATCAAGAAAAGCCCTGACGGCGTCGCTGTTAGCTCCACGGTTGATCGTAATCAGCTGTGGCGCGCCCTCACACCCCAAGCCGCACCTCTGGGCCTCCTTAGAGATTCGCTCCTTCAGGCGCTTGAAGCTGGAGTGAGCATTACCGACGAATCCTCAGCCCTAGAATATGCTGGCCACCCCCCAGTTATCATTTCAGGATGCCCTAGCAACATAAAAATCACTCTGCCATCAGACTTGTTGATCGCAGAAGCTCTCCTAAAATCGGAAGGTGACAAATGACAAATATCAGAATCGGCCAAGGCTATGACGTTCACGCGTTTGGCGCTGGCGATCAGATAACGCTTGGAGGCGTCAGCATCCCGCATACACATGGACTAATTGCACATTCTGACGGAGACGTTTTGCTGCACGCCCTAACCGATGCGTTGTTGGGCGCCTTAGCACTCGGCGATATCGGCAAACACTTTCCCGATACTGATCCCGCATTTGCGGGGGTAGACAGTCGGGCGCTACTGCGAGGTGCTGTGTCGCTGGCCAAACAAGCCGGTTGGTCGGTGGCAAACGCCGACATGACAGTCATTGCTCAGCAGCCCAAGATGGCTCCGCACATAGACATTATGAGAAGTCTTATATCTGATGATCTGGGCGTTGAACTGAATTCGGTATCTGTAAAAGCGACCACCACGGAGAAACTCGGGTTTGTTGGCCGGGAAGAGGGCATTGCCGCACAAGCAGTGGTGCTACTAGCCCGTGATTGATTGGCATGCAAAGTTCGAGAACTTACCTCGGATGCACGGCGATCCATTAGCTACCGTTCAAATTCGCCAATCCAATTCTGATTTCAAAGTCTACGAACTGCCGCCTTGTGTCCCAGACGGAGCCGGCGAACACATCTGGGTACACGTTCGAAAAGACGGCTGTAATACCGATTGGGTAGCCGAGCAGCTAGCCCGCGTAGCCAAAGTGAAAGTGCGGGATGTCAGCTACGCCGGCCGCAAGGATAGGCATGCGATATGCGAGCAATGGTTCTCAGTGCACTATCCCGGATTGGAAACGCCCGAACTGATTTCTGACTGTGACGAGTTTGAGATACTTTCTCAGGCAAGACACGGCCGAAAGCTCCGTACCGGCGGATTGAAGGGGAATCGCTTTGAAATTGTAATGCGGCCAACATCCGGTGTAATTGATCCGGCAGTGCTCAACCAGCGGATTACGGACATCCTCGAGAAGGGCGTCCCCAACTTTTTTGGCGAGCAGCGTTTTGGCAGTGATATGTCTAATCTAAGGCAGGTCGAGCGCTGGGTTGCTGGTGGTTCTTTGCCTCGCTCACGCAACCGCCGAAGTCTGACAATTTCTGCAGCTCGAAGCTGGTTGTTCAATTTGGTCGTAGCCGGGCGGCTGCGCAAAAACCAGACTGACCTCCTAGTTAATGGCGATTATTGTGTGGTCGCTGGTAGGCATTCTGGGTTCACCGTAGACGGCGTAACTGACGGTCAAATCACCCAAGTGGCGAACGGCGAAATCGAGATTTCAGCGCCGCTTATAGGGGAGGAAATTAGCAGCGACTATCTGGAGCTGTACATCGATCTTAGTGCTGAAACCTATGTGTCGCAATGGTGCACAAAGCTCGCTTGTATACAGATGTCTACCGATTGGAGACCGATACGACTGATGCTGAGACAACTAACCGTTCAAAATAATAATGACGGCAGCGTCAGTTTAGAGTTTTCCCTTCCGGCAGGAGCCTTTGCTACTAGCGTAATCAGAGAGATAGCAAACCTGACGGACAGCCAACTATTTGACAGCGTCAACGTTTAGGCCTAATTTCACGCCGTCCGGTAATCTATCCGGGGTGATCAAGAACGTTGGAACAATGCCTAAAAGTAATACACGCGAAAGCATTCTCGAGATTGGTATGGAACTGATTTGTGGCCGCGGCTACAACGGCTTTAGCTATCAGCATATTGCTGACCAACTCAACGTAAAAAAAGCGGCAATCCATTACCACTTTCCCGCCAAAGAAGACCTTGCTCTTGCAGTTGTTGAACTTCAGCGTGACAAAGTCTATTCCGCTTTGCGCTTTGTCGATGACGACACCGCCGTTGATGTGTTTGAGCGTCTTCTGGATCTCTATCAAAGTTACGACTTAGCCCATGGTTTATGCACGCCGGACAGCGCGCTTGCTGCTGAAGCGGTCGCGATCGCAGCGCCCATTAACGCCGCATGCCAGGCGCTTACAATGGACTTGATCTCGTGGATTGAAAACTTTCTGGATAAAGGCGCTAAAGCGGGAACGCTTAAGTTTGCTGGCTCAAGCGACGGTCATGCTCTGAATATTCTGACTTCCCTTATTGGCGCTCAGTTGTTGACCTTCTCGTCTGGGATTGACGTGATGTCAAAAACCGCTGATAAATTGCGTAGTGAGTTCGTTGTAGCGTAAAGTCCGACTCCTAATTTTGGGAGTCCATCATGTTCGCACGCGATCCACGCACTATGCCGTTGCTTTTCCTCCTTATCGGCTGCTTACTCTTTGCATACGGTGTTCACAAGCAGCAGCAGCCTAGTCAGTGGCCGGAAGACTTTGTAGAGCGGGAAATAGTCAACTTCAAAATCAAAGACGATTTGTATTATGCCGGTACAGGGCAATCTATTAGCGGCGTAGAAGATCCAAGTAACCGCCAAGCGCGTCACGATGCTATCGAGCTGTCGATTCGTACCGACGTTGAGAACGATGCTGAGAAGAAGAGCCGCAGTGTAAAGACTCTGCTACTTGGCGGCGGTTTCCTGATTTTGTTTATGGGCTTTAGCGTATTTAATCTTTGGCGCAGAGGCGAATTTAAGCGAGACCCTGCTAAAGGCTAAACCGACTTACTTCAGCCCCAGAGCTAAGCGTAAGTCTGGCGTATTGATCACGCCAATCTGACCAGAAGTGCGTTTATTGACCAGCGCTATCAAGGTGCTGTTTATTGGTGTCGGAAAGCCAATCGCTTTCCCTAGCGCTTCAATTTCCCCGTTTAGCTCATTTATCTCAGTCGGCCGGCCTCGTTCGAGGTCGGAAATCATTGATGCCTTTAGTTCACGTGGCGTCTTGCCTCCGGGTGGCAAAATGCTAAGTACGCTCGCTGACGGGTCTTTAAGTGCCGCTTCATAGTCGGCAAAACTTAACGCTCCGACCATCGTGAATGGCAGCTTGGCTTCCTGCACACAGTGTCCCGCCTCCACTATTGCAGCAACAAAGCAGGCTGCCAGTTGCGGATCTGACATCGCCGTATTGAGCGCCGTGTCTGTGAGTGCCCCGAGCGCATTCACCACATTGAAAACCAACTTGCCATTAAACATCGCCTCGTCCCACGGCAATACCGTGAACCCAGCGGCTAAAAAAAGCGCAGTGCTTGCAGATGGTGGCATATGCACAACCGCTACGGTGTTTAGGTTGGCATGTAGTGGCGCGATGGTTTGGGTATTGAACATTACCGTTGCAGCCGTTACGTCATGCTTCGGGAACGCATTTCGCAGTTTTCTCAGATGACTGACTCCGTTTAGGGTGCTTATAACAGGCACGCTCGCTGGGAGATCAGCAAGCTGGTTGATCACAGTATCCAGAGCTGAGTTCTTTGTCGCCACAATGACTCTGGATATAGCTTTTGGCAGACGATCGACTACGCGAGGAGCGCTGCTAAGATGGACCTTTTCTGCGACATTATCGTCGAGCCGAAGGTGACTGACTTTCGCCATCTCTGCGAGCCGTTCTGTAGGCACCATAAAGCAGACAGGCTCGCCATGCCGCTGCAGGTAGGAAGCCATTACGCAGCCCACTGCGCCGGCGCCAATAATTAAAGTTGTCGACATTATCGTTACTTGTTGAAAGCTCGTTGGAGCAAGGATAGCAGTCTCAGTGAACATCTCTCGACTAAGTGACGCTAAACTAACCTATGAAATTTTTTCGCTACGCTTTGGTTTCGTTACTGATTGTCACTGCAGCTTATGGACTGAGTCAGCAGCGATTTACCGGCGACATATACAGCCTGCTTCCTGCCGACTTGGCAGTTGTAGACGCGTTAGAAACCCAACAAGAAGCCTTTTCACGCAAGCAGGAGCTACTGATATCACTGCGATCACAATCTCAGGCGAGATCAGAGCAAATCGCAGAGATGTTGTCAGTCCTGCTGAGCCGCCGTGATGATGTTGAACGGGTCATCTGGCGGGAGCCTATGGATGAAGAATCCGGGCTAGAAGCAGAAATGATTGCCTATCGTTGGCTAAACACAAAGCCCGAAGCGGTTAATGCGCTGGGACGACGCTTCGATGTGAGCCAGCTTGAAATCAACCTTCTTTCTAAAATCGAACAGGCGTCCAGTTCAGCCGACCCATTTGCAGCCGCAGTTTTACTTGGCGACCCGCTGGACTTGCTCCTGCCCAGCGATGATGATGTGGCAATGGAGAGCCAGACCTTCATTAGCTCGGCTGATGGTACGTTTCGGGTGCTCTACGTTCAGCCGTCGGCCACAGCGGATAAAAAGTGGTTTTCGAGGATAAAGAGAGAAACTTCCCACTGGCAGCTTGAAAACGCCGCCGACGTGACGCTTCGATATGCAGGAAATCCCGCCTTTTTCCAAGAGTTCTCCTCACGCTTGACCCGAGATCTAGCCTTTTCGCTTATCGTAACGGCGTTGTGCGTCGCGCTTCT
>JBLHFB010000154.1:0-4732 GCA_047614865.1 Gammaproteobacteria bacterium
CGTTTAGGTGATCCAGCTGAAATTGCTCACTTGTCGGTAGCGATTGCCGAGAATGAATACATGAATGGCGAGAGCATCCGCTTAGATGGTGCAATTCGCATGCAGCCTAAGTAATCGTTAGCACGGTTTAGTGTTTCACCCGAAAAAACCCCGGAATACTGGGGTTTTTTTAGTCCTAGTGAACAAATGATGATCTAACATTGTCTGTAGAACGTAGACTAGATATATCCCACAATCAAAAGGACCCAAGCCGTGAGAAATTCCATTAGTATCCTATTCGCCACTTTTGCTGCCATTGCAATGACGGCAGGCTGCGCTACCGCGCCACAGGAACAAAGCGACTTATGCCTAGGTTGTGGAGAGGTTGTTCAAGTTTCCGAGTCTGACACCACCCCGGGATCATTCTCTAACGACAATTTAGTAATGGCTGACCAAAGCATGGCGAGCGCTTTAACTTCTTTCGACAGCATTGGGCAATCTGGTGTTCCAACTCGCCAGTCATCAATGACTAGCGGCCCTGGCATGGGCTTAAGCCGTGCAGAGAGGACCTATGACGTAATGGTACGAATGGCCTCTGGCCAGCGACGGGTTGTTCGTATGCCACGCAGCATGGCCGGACGCTGGCAGGTCGGCGACAAAGTAAAGCTGGTAGGTAACTCGCTAATCCGCAAATAACACGAGCTACGCGGCGCGGCGTTATTCGCCACGCTGCCAGTTGTGGTACTTCTCAACCCAGTTCAGCAAGCGTTCAGGCTTTGTTGATTTCTTCCATTCCCCTGCGGCAAATTTATTAGATTCAACCAGTGTCGGATAGATATGGATGGTGCCCATAATCTTATTCAGCCCTAAGCCGTGCTTCATTGCCAAGGTGAATTCGGCAAGCAAGTCGCCAGCGTGCTCACCAACAATAGTTGCCCCTAAGATCTTGTCTTTGCCAGGAACGGTAAGCACTTTTACCCAGCCGTAGTCGCTGCCATCGGCAATCGCCCGATCAAGGTCATCAATCCCGTAGGTAGTTACCTGCACCTCAACGCCCTGCTCTTCCGCTTCTTGTTCGTTAATGCCGACGCGAGCCACTTCTGGGTCTGTGAAGGTTGCCCAAGGAACCACACGATAGTCTGCCCTGAAGCGCTTTAGACCGCCAAACAGAGCGTTAACCGACGCAAACCACGCTTGGTGAGAAGCAGTGTGGGTGAACTGATAAGGCCCGGCCACATCGCCACAGGCGTAAATGTTGGGAAAATTGGTTTCTAGGAAATCGTTCAGCACGAGGGTTCGGTCGTATTCAATCCCCAATTCGTCTAGGCCAAAGCCCTCTAGGCGTGCTTGCCTACCAACGGCGACTAGTATCTGGTCGAATTCAATACTGATTTCAGCGCCGTCTTTCTCACAAATTAGAGTCTTACCTTCAACCCGTAGAGCCTTGGTTTCTAAATGAAGGTCGACACCTTCGCCGGTGAATTTTGACGCAATGTATTCTGAGACGTCGCGATCTTCTCGTGACATTAGCCGGTCTTGCATCTCTACTTGAGCAACCTGGCTACCCAGTCGGTTAAAGGCTTGAGTAAGCTCACAGCCAATTGGGCCACCGCCAAGAATCACTAGTCGTTTAGGTAACTCAGTGATTTCCCAAAGGCTATCCGAGGTGAGGAAGCCAGATTCTTTCAATCCAGGAATCGGTGGCACAAACGGGCGCGCGCCAGTGGCTATAACGATGCTTTTAGTGGTCAGTACTTGCCCGTTTATTTCCACTTCCCAAGGCGAGATGATTTTAGCTTCGCCTTGAAGACACTCAACACCTAGGTCAGTAAAGCGTTCTACCGAGTCATGCGGCTCAATTTTGGCAATAACAGCGTGAACTCGTTCCATCACTTTGGAGAATTCGAATTCCGCGTCAACTGCAGTCAGCCCGTATTGATCACCATTACGAATCTGGTGCGCCAACTTAGCTGAGCGTATCAGTGCTTTGGACGGCACGCAGCCGGTATTCAGGCAGTCTCCGCCCATTTTGTCGCGCTCAATTAGCGTGACTTTGGCTCTAACGGTTGCCGCGATAAGCGACGAAACCAAACCGGCGGCCCCTCCGCCAATTACCACCATATTGCGATCAAATTTCTTAGGCTTGCTATAGCCTTTATAGACACGTCTAGCACGAACGCTGTTAACAATTTTCTTGGCAACAATTGGCACGACGCCGAGCGCCGCAAACGAAGCGAGCAACTCGAAAGACAACAGCCCAGAAAGGCTAGTGACTTCGGATATCTGGGTGCCTGCGTTAACGAAGGCGATAGTCCCCAAGAGCATTCCCACTTGGCTAACAAAGTAGAAAGTGACTACTCGGATTTTAGTAACGCCCATAACCAAGTTAACTAAGAAGAACGGAAACAGCGGAACAAGGCGAAGGGCGAACAAATAGAATGCGCCTTCTCTTTCAATACCCTGGTTAATTGCCTTTAAGCGTTCGCCAAACTTGGCTTGAATCGAATCGCCGATTACGAATCGCGAGATAAGAAACGCGAGTGTTGCGCCAATGCTTGAGGCAAATGATGCGACTAAGGTGCCGACTACCAAGCCAAACAATGCTCCAGCGCCAAGCGTTAGGATTGCCGCCCCCGGCAATGATGCAGCGGCGACGGCGACATAAATCGCAAAGAACCCTAGCAACGTTACAGCAGTGTTCTCGGCGTAGAAGCTCGCAAACGCCTCTTGGCTGTCACGCAAATAATCTAGCGACAGGTAATTGCCAAACTCAAAAACATAGAACAGCGCGGCTAAGCTGACGATGGCGAGTACTAAAACTATGCGTGCTTTGGACATTTGGGTAACTCGAAGAAAGTAAGTAACACATCATACAGCGTTGTTAATCCGCCCAAATGTCGTGGAGTTAATCTTTGGACTGTAAACTGTCTTCACGCCCAACTTACCTTTGAGAATTCATGAACACCGACAGTTCCTTTTCTGCACTACGTCGTCTCATCCAATACGCGGCTAATTATCGTTCGAGAATTATTTTAGCGAGTGTCTGCTCGGTAGTTAATAAACTCTTTGACGTAATGCCAGAGATATTAATTGGCGTCGCGATTGATGTGGTCGTGCGACAAGAAGATTCCTTTGTAGCTGCACTCGGCGTCACAGACCCGAGTACCCAGATGCTGCTTCTCGGCGGGCTTACATTTATCATTTGGGCCGGCGAATCATTGTTTGAATACTTCTATTCACTGCTTTGGAGAAACTTAGCTCAGGCGCTGCAACACGACCTACGAGTAGATACTTATCGAAATGTTCAGCAACTCGATCTAGCGTGGTTTGAAGACAGCAGCACAGGCAATCTCGTTTCGATTTTGAATGATGACGTGAATCAACTTGAACGTTTTCTAGATGGCGGCGCTAACCAAATACTACAAATAGCCACCGCGGTGATCGCTGTGGGCACTGTATTTTTCGTCGTCTCACCGTTTATAGCCGCTGTAGCTTTCACCCCGATCCCACTGATTATCTTGGGCGCATTCTACTTTCAGCGCCGTGCCCAGCCGTTGTACTCGGACGTTCGTGAGCGGGTTGGCAATCTTAGCAGCCGTCTTGCGGCCAATATGGCGGGCATTGTTACCATCAAGAGTTTTGCGACTGAGGATTACGAGGTCAGCCGTTTGAAGGAAGAAAGCAGCGCCTACGTCGACTCCAACAGTCGCGCGATTGCGGTCAGTTCGGCATTTATTCCGGTGATTAGAATGGGTGTGCTGGCTGGATTTTTAGCGACGTTCTTGATCGGCGGGCAGATGACATTAGACGGAACCCTGGCAGTGGGGGCATATGGCGTGCTGGTGTTTCTCACTCAGCGTTTGCTTTGGCCGTTAACTGGCTTGGCAGAGATCGCTGATTTGTACGAACGAGCGATGGCCTCAACTAGACGAATTCTCGACTTGCTTAACGAGACTGCAGAAATAACCGATGCGCCTTCAGCTCAAGTTCTTAGCGAACTGAAGGGCCGGGTTGAATTTGACCAGATCAGTTTCGCCTACCAAGCCGGCCGCCCGGTTCTGCAAAATATTAGTTTGGATATTCCGGCTGGCAATACAGTGGCATTTGTAGGCCAAACCGGATCAGGGAAAAGCACGCTAATCAAACTACTGATGCGTTTTGAAATTCCCAGCAAAGGTGAGATTAAGCTCGACGGCGTTTCCCTAGCGGATATCCAACTCAAGTCGCTCCGCCAGAATATTGGCTTGGTTAGCCAAGAAGTGTTTCTCTTCCACGGCAGCATTATTGACAACATCCGCTATGGCAGTCCAAACGCCAGCGAAGCTGAGGTCATTCAAGCCGCTAAAGCGTCTGAGGCGCACGAGTTTATTGCCCAGCTGTCTGATGGATACCACACTGTGGTAGGTGAGCGCGGCCAGAAGCTCTCTGGCGGACAACGCCAGCGTTTGTCTATAGCGAGGGCATTGCTCAAGAACCCTAAAATATTGGTTCTCGACGAAGCTACGTCGGCTGTCGACAATGAAACCGAAGCCGCTATTCAACGCTCTCTAGGCAAGATTTCACAGGGCCGAACTACGCTGATTATTGCCCACCGGCTCTCGACTATAGTCGCAGCAGATCAAATTTACGTGATTGATGAAGGACGAATAGCCGAGGCGGGGACCCATCAACAGCTGCGTGACAAAAACGGGATCTATGAGCAACTGTGGTCGGTGCAAACCGGTTCTGTGAGCTAGCTCTAGTCGTCAACTTC
>JBLHFB010000155.1:0-4713 GCA_047614865.1 Gammaproteobacteria bacterium
TGATGTGTCTTCCATGCCAGCATATTCGTCGATCCGCTCTGCAGGAATTGGAGCAACTGCTTCTTCGTTATTGACTACAGGTTTAGCTGGTGTGCCAGTATTTGTCGGCATAACAGCCGCAGCCTTGGCAGGAGAGTCTTCACGTAGTTCATCTGCACCATGCAGTTTCTTAGTCAATAGTGGGGGGCGGTGGGTCTGTTTTTGTCAGGTTTATAGCGCCGTATGGAATACGACTATTCGGGCGCGTGCATTGGTGTGCGTTCCACGCTACTTAAGGCGTATCCGCGGTCTCTGTAGTAGCGATATCTAAGCCTACCAGCCTCACGCTGGGGCTCGCTGTCACCTACTAGATCAAAGCCGAAATTGAAGCGGGCAAGCAGGCTGCTTGCCAAGCTACTTAAATTAATAAAGCTGGAGTTATCGGCAAAAGCGGCGTGCTTGCCTAAGCCTAATTGTTCACGAAACTTGTCAAACTGACGGACTTTGTCTGCATTTGGAGCGACAAAAACACCGTTACGCTGGATTTGAGCTTGGAGCTGTGATGCTTCATCTTGGTTGTTGCACAAGATAAACACCTGCTGGCCGTAATCGGCAGCCTGCCGAGCTAGTCGGCAGGCCTCATTATGTAGCTCTGTACAGCTAATAATTCGAAACTCGATTCGGGTCAAGGGAGCGAACCTTAGGCGACTTGATCACTAAGGTATTGCACTAGCGCACGCACAGGACGGCCCGATGCGCCTTTGCGGTTAGCGCCGCCCATCGACATTGCGGTGCCTGCTACATCAAGGTGAGCCCAACGCAGGCCTTTGGCAAAGTGGTGAAGGAACTCCGCTGCGGTAATACTTCCGCCGGCTGGACCGCCAATATTGGCAAAGTCGGCCCAGGTCGATTTCAGTTGCTCGGCGTATTCTTCGCCAAGCGGCATTTGCCAGAAGCGATCAAAGCTTGAGTCGCCAGCGGCCACTATGCTGTTGGCAAGTGCTTGGTCTGGGCTAAACACGGCGGTGCGGTGATTGCCCAGCGCGACAACAACCGCGCCGGTCAGAGTGGCCAAGTCGATCATAGTTTCTGGGTCGAAGCGTTTGGCGTAGCAAATTGCGTCGCAAAGAATTAAGCGGCCTTCAGCGTCGGTGTTTAGTACTTCAATGGTGGTGCCGTCCATTGCAGTAATTACGTCGCCAGGTTTAACTGCTTTGGCGTCGGGTAAGTTTTCCGAGGACGGAACAACCCCAACCACATTCAGCGGAAGGCCCATTTCTGCTATCGCACGCATCACTCCAAACACGGCGGTGCCGCCACATTTATCCATTTTCATGGCGTCCATGTTGGCGCCAGGTTTTAGCGAAATTCCGCCGGCATCAAATGTAAGGCCTTTGCCAACAATTACGTGCGGCTTCTGTCCTTCTGGGCCACCGTTATATTCCATGGTGATTAATTTTGCAGGCTGAATGCTGCCTTGCGAAACGGCGAGTAGGGCACCCATGCCCAATTCGGCCATTTCTTCCTCTTCGACAACCGTAGTGGTAATCGTTGGAAATTCTTTCGCCAGCGATAAGCCTTGGTCGGCAAGGTAGGTAGGGGTGCAGATGTTGCCCGGCAGGTTGCCTAAATGGCGGGCTACCGTGACACCGTTGGCCACAGAAGCGGCAGAAGCGACTGCCGAGGCGACGCTTGCTGCGTTGGTGTTATTGGTTACTGCAACGTCAATCTTGCAGATTGCACGGCGCGCTGCAGGCTTCGACTTGGTGGTGTCGTAGCGATACATAGCGCTTTCAATTGCGTGCACAACGTCGGCGGCGCGTTGTTCTAATGTCGTTCCGGCTAGCTCTTCTTCGCAAAGTAATATTTGAGCATCTTCTGCGCCCAAAGAACTGAGTCGATTAGCAGCGGCAGCGGCAGCGATTTGTAGCTGACGACGGCTGAGTTCGCCGCGCTTGCCTAGTCCAACCAGTAGTAGCCGAGAAGTTGAAAGTCCAGCAACGTTGCGAAGTAGGCAGGTTTTACCTACGCCGCCTTTGAAGTCTTTGCTCTCGTACAATGCGCTAATCGCGTTGTCGCTAGCGTCATTTATTAGCGCGGCGGCGGCGTTAAAATCGGCACCTTGATAGCTGCCAATAACAAGGCAGCCAGTGGTGGTTTCAAGAGGTTTTACAAAGCTACTTAGGTATTCCATGATGTCTCTTTTGAGTGTTCTCGCCTGATCTTCAGCCGGATGTTGAATTATTTGTGAAGAGTTTCGTCTGCTCCGGTACTCTTGTACCGCTAATACACACTAAACGTGTGACCATAACTAGCCGCATAATATAACGCAGCACCTTGCTGTGATGTAATTTCCACTGGTTTAGTAACATTAAACAAATCAAACATCGACGTCGTTAATGCTTAGAATTCTCGATCGCTACATAGTGCGCGAAGTGTTGGGCGCTTGGCTGGCCTTTACAGTGGTTTTGATGGTGCTGCTGGTTACCTCGCAGTTCTCCAAGTTTATTGGTTACGCAGCGTCCGGTGAGCTGCCTGCCGATGTGGTTTTTAAACTGCTTGCGCTTACTTGCATGAACTACCTGATTCTTATTGTCCCGCCCGCGCTTTTCTTGGCGACGCTATTCGCGCTTGGACGGATGTATCGCGATAATGAAATGGCGGCGATACGCGCTTGTGGTGTCGGTGATCTACGTTTGTACCGTCCTTTGTTGACGGTTGGTGTTTTTCTGGCTGGAATCGTGGCGCTGCTATCGCTGGTATTGACTCCATACGCTGCCAAATATGCCTATCAGCTTAAAGAAGAAGCCAAGCAGAGTGCTCGCCTAGGGCTGATTGAAGCCGGTAAGTTTAAAAGTCTGGGGAAAATCGGCGCTACCCTCTACGTAGAGAAGTTGTCGAAAGACGGTGAATACTTGGAGAATCTATTCGTCTACCACGAGGAAACTGGCCATGTGGCTCCCGACGACTCCTGGCAGTTTCCAGTAGGCGACCCCGGCATCCATTCCAGTGTGGTTACGGCCAAACGCGGTTTTATGCGGGTTAGTGGTGACAGCACGGCACGTACGTTAGTGCTTGAAAATGGCTACCGATATGAAGGGACGCCGGGCCAAGCGGGCTACCAAGTTGTGAAGTTTGCCGAACATGGCGTTTACTTTGATGTGGAACAGCCGCAGGTCACGGTTACTAAACGCAGCGCGCTGGCTACCAGTGTGCTTTTAGAGTCCGACAGCCTGGCTGATAAGGCAGAGTTGCAATGGCGGATAGCGCTTCCGGTCGCGGTTATTGTGTTGATGCTTCTGGCTTTGCCGCTGGGTAAAATAGAACCTCGACAAGGGCGTTACGCTCGCCTGTTTTTGGGTGTTTTGGGCTATCTTATTTACTTCAATTTACTAGGCGTTGTTCAGCTTTGGATTGAAGACGGTAAGTGGCCGCCCAACCTTGGAATGTGGCCTGTGCATGGCTTGGTATTGCTGGTGACAATTAATCAGCTCCGACGTCACGGCGCGTTTAATCGCGCGAAGATTAGAGCATTGGAGGCGTAGCAATGAGCAAGATGGCTGGTACTACTATTATTGATCGGTACATAGGAAGCACGATTGTTTTCGGGGTGCTGATGTCACTTGCGGGCTTTTTGGCGCTGTCGGTGTTTATTAGCTTTATTTCAGAGTTGGACAATACCGACGAAAACTATGTGGTTTGGGACGCTATTCGTTACGTGATTTATGGTGTTCCTGAGTTGGCGACCGAAATGGTGCCCGTGGCGATGCTGATCGGCACGATTATGGGCCTTGGGAATTTGGCCGCAAACAGTGAATTGATTGTCCTCCGCGCCTCTGGTATGTCGATGTGGCGAATGGGTTTTGCGGTGGCGCTAACCGGTGCTGCAATTGGCTTTGGCCATTACCTGATCGCAGATTTTGTTGCTCCGCTGGGTAGCCAACAAGCGCGCTTAATCAAGGCGGAAGCTCGTGGAGGCGATGTCGGCACACGGCTGGCTGGCAGCTTGTGGTTCCGTGATGGCAGTAAAGTTATCCAATTTCGAGATTTGGACTCTGCACAAAGCATCGGCCGAGTTGAAATATTCGGGCTTAATAGCTACGCCACATTAGATATGGCAGGTCAGGCGGAGCGCGTTACTCATGAAGGCCAGCTTTGGATGCTAAGCGATTGGAAAGCAACGCACTTTGCCGATGACGAGGCCGAGATCATAGCCAATCCAAGTAAAGTTTGGGATACCGAGGTAACCCCGGAATTCCTGTCTTTGTTGGTGGTAAATCCCGACGAATTTTCGGCGTTTGGTTTGTACAAGTACATTCGCTATCTTCGTCGTAACGACCTGCAAAGTGATGAATATCAACTTGCACTGTGGAAGAAAATTCTCGCACCGTTGTCGGTAATTTTTATGGGTCTACTGGCGCTGCCATTTGTCTTTGGGCCAATGAGAAGTTCGGCAGTTGGGCAGCGCCTAGCAATCGGCATCATGTTGGGGCTGACTTATTACATGTTTAACAAGATTGTTGCAGACGCTGGCTATGTGTTTGGGCTGCAGCCGTTTTGGGCAGCGATTCTGCCGTTTTCAATACTGGTGCTGGTGAGCGTCTTCGCAGTGTCGAGGAGCCAATAGGCTGACTAAGATTTAGGCTTCGGCTCGTGCACTAGCATGGTGCCCGAAATTCGGTCGTGCCACGTTCTGCCGTCAGGCTCAAGCAGTGCCCACCAAAACCCGAGTCC
>JBLHFB010000156.1:0-4683 GCA_047614865.1 Gammaproteobacteria bacterium
ATCCGCCATAATCTCGGGGAAGTTCACCTCTGGATATCGTCGATAGTCGACAACCGCCACAACAAACCCCTGAGCGGTAAGCGCCTCAGCAACAAAGCGATAATATGATTTGGGATAGGTGGTGCACCCGCCCCAACAACCGCCATAGAAAAATGCCACGACAGGCGCGCTGCCTGCAAGCTTCTTAGGCTCATAGATGTCGAGGGTGTTGAGCTGGTGGTCGCCGTAGGCATGACCCTTAGTCACTTCATAGTCGCCAAACACCGCCAAGGCGTTTACAAAGCTAAGCCCTAAATTTGAACAGCCCGCTAGTAGCGTCAAACACATGACAATTACACTCCAAGAAAGAACACGGTTTCTCATTACATCTACGCCCTACTGACCTAGTTAATCACAATTACTAGCCATTGAACCCCAATGTTAATGGCTGTTGATCCAATAGCGCTAGCTGCGAGGCGAGATCACATAGGTGCTGCTCCAGCCAACGAGGCTCTGCAAACCAGGAGAATGCTTTAGGAAAAGCAGGGTCGCTCCAACGGCTCGCAATCCAATAGGCGTGATGCATCATACGCAAGGTGCGTAGTGGTTCAATCCACTTTAGCTCGCCGTGGTCGAAGTCCATAAACTGCTGATAGCCTTCAATCACATCAAGTAGCTGCACTTGTTGTTGCTGCCGATCGCCGCTCAGCAACATCCAGATATCCTGCACTGCTGGCGCCATTCTGGAATCGTCAAAATCAACAAAATGGGCTCGATCATCCCGCCAAAGTATATTGCCGACATGGCAATCACCATGGACACGTAACGATGCGGGCGGGCTGCCCAGTTGGTCGATTTTGTCGAGTATCTGAGATGTTACGTTTCGGTAACTGGTTTGGTATTCACGCGGAATGAAATTAGCCAATAACCATTCAACCGAGCGATGACCAAACACCTCTGCACTTAGCTCAGGCCGGAATTGATAGTCTCTCGCCGAACCGACCATATGCATTTGCCCCAGAACGCTGCCCAATTGGAACAGGCACTCTGGGTTATCCAATTCGGGCGCGTAGCCACCGCGGCGGTCGAACAAGGCGTAGTGGAAGTCACCGTCGAATTGCAGCGTGGCCTCGTCAATCTCAAGCGGAGGAACAACGGATAGTTCTTGGTTGGCTAACTCAAGGCTGAAATCATGCTCTTCGAGGATTTGCTCTTCAGTCCATCGCTCGGGACGGTAGAACTTTAGAACAATAGGGTCACCGTCATCTAAGCCAACTTGGAACACCCTGTTCTCATAGCTGTTCAAAGTCAGCACGCGGCCATCGCAGTTAAAACCTAGGTCTTCAACCGCATCAATCACCCTGTCGGGCGAAAGAATTTCAAAGGGATGCGATGCGTTGCTCACGAACTACCTGAACACTTTGGTGGCCCAATGAAAGCAGCATTTCGCCGTCTTGAACTGTCACGCTTATCGACATGCGGCGCTCAATCAGGCTGGCAAGCTGGTCGCCTGCCTCTGCATTAATAACGTATACCGACACGTTTTTGTGGGCCGCCAAAGCTCGTTTGTTTTGGTCCCACCATTTGTCAGCACCTTGCGAGCCATATTGATAAACCGCTACTTCTGGGCCACGCTTGGCTGCTTTCTGAATACGCTTAACATCTGGCAAGCCAATATCCACCCAAAGAGAAACCCTGTCATCTAGCTCGACCTTCCAAATTTCAGGCTCGCTTTCTTCGCTCAAGCCACGAGTAAATTTCGGCTCTTGCTGTGCATGAAAAATAAAGGCCATAAGCCTAAGCATCATCCGCTCATAGTGCTCACTGGGATGCTGAACTACAGTCAGTGCGTGATCGGCGTAGTAATGCTTGTCCATATCAGCAATGCTGAGATGAATATTGTAGAGCGTCGCGTTTTGAGCCATTAGTTACTTCACAAAGCGGAAAATATAGGGATAGCGATACGCTTCGCCATTATTGGCTTTTACAGCAGCCACTATCAGCAGCACAAAGTACGCGATGGTTACAATTGGCAAAAGAAAGAAACCCGCCAGCACGGCCATCAAGAAAAAACAGACGGTGAAATATATCGTGTAGCTGATGCCGAAATTTAGCGCTTCTTTACCGTGAAGGTCGACTTCTGGAGACTGGTCTTTCTTTATCAGCCAATAGATCAAAGGGCCAAGGATTGAGCCCAAGGGAAAAACCATTCCCGCCAATCCAATTAGGTGACATATAACTGCGTCATTATTCTTGGATTCGCTCATCGGATTGCTCTGTGTAAGGTATTGGAAAATGTAACAATGTTGCGCCGCAATACTAACACACGCCCCTTACATGACCGCCACATCACTGCAAACACTTCAACAAATTTGGGGCTACGATCAATTTCGTGGACAGCAGGCTGAAATCGTTGAAACCGTTGTTAACGGCGGCGACGCTTTAGTACTGATGCCCACGGGCGGTGGCAAGTCACTCTGCTATCAAGTGCCATCAATTATTCGCCCCGGGGTAGGCCTAGTAGTCTCGCCGCTGATTGCCTTGATGCAAGACCAAGTAGTCACCCTAAAACAGCTCGGTGTGTCTGCTGCTTACCTCAACTCCACGCTCAGTTCGCAAGAGCAATATCAAGTTGAAGCCCAAGTCCAGAACGGCGAACTAGACCTCCTGTATGTAGCGCCAGAGCGCCTACTTCAACCTAGAACACTGGAGATGCTCTCGCGCTGCCAGATTGCTCTTATAGCAATCGACGAAGCCCACTGCGTATCCCAATGGGGCCACGATTTTAGGCCAGACTACATACTGCTTTCTCAGCTGGTTGAGCGCTTCCCCAAGGTTCCTCGGATTGCGCTTACCGCGACTGCCGACATCCCCACACGTGAGGAAATAGCCCAACGCCTGCGTTTGGAAAACGCCTCGCACTACGTGCATAGCTTTGACCGGCCCAACATCTGCTATCGCGTGGCTGAACGCGGTTCAGGCCGCGGACAGCTACTGGAGTTCATTAAGAATGAACACCCAGAAGACGCCGGGATTGTCTATTGCCTGTCACGCAAGAAGGTTGAACAAACCGCCGAATGGCTTCGCTCAAGTGGCTTTGATGCCTTGCCATACCATGCAGGGCTTGACCACAATGTACGCGAGCAGAATCAGCGACAGTTTCTTGACAACGATTCCACCATCATCGTCGCGACCGTCGCGTTCGGTATGGGGATCGATAAGCCCAATGTACGCTTTGTTGCTCATCTTGATATGCCCTCAAGCGTAGAGGCTTATTACCAAGAAACCGGACGAGCCGGCCGCGACGGCACACCTTCCGACGCTTGGATGCTATACGGCTTAAACGACGTGGTTCAGCGCCGGCAAATGATTGAACGCTCGCCTTCACTAGAAGAACGCAAACGCGTTGAGCGCCATAAACTTGACGGGATGTTGGCGTACTGCGAGCTAAGCAGCTGTCGACGAGAAAACCTACTAGGCTACTTTGGGCAAGACTCAGCCGCCTGTGGCAACTGCGATACCTGCACAAACCCACCCGAAACTTGGGATGCAACGTTAGCGGCGCAGAAATTATTGTCGGCAATATATCGCACTGGGCAGCGCTTTGGCGCCCAGTACTTGATAGACCATTTAGGTGGCAAAAGCAGCGACCGTTCTAAACAATTTGGTCACAACAAGTTAACCACCTTTGGGATTGGTTCAGAGATTGACGACAAGCAATGGCGCGGGTTACTTCGGCAGCTAGTCGCCTCGAACCTAATTACTGTTGACTACGCCTCGTTTGGCAGCCTTAAGCTAAATGATAAAAGCCGACCGGTGCTCCGTGGTGAGAACCCTTTACTGCTGCGCAAAATTCGCGAAAAACAACGCGTATCCAAAAAATCACAAGTTAACCGAAATGGCTTAACCGGCGCAGACGAAAACCTCTGGGAAAGCCTACGCTCTCTTCGCCAGCGCTTGGCTAAAGACCAAAATGTGCCGCCATATGTGATTTTTCACGACGCCACGCTAATGCAGATGGTCGAAACCAAACCCGCCACATCAAGCGCATTTGTAAGTATCTCTGGCGTCTCTGAGAAAAAGCTCGCGAGCTATGGGGAAGCCTTTATGTCTGCGATAAAACAGGCAGCCAGGCCGACTGCCGAGCATAATGACCTGAGCGACTCCGCTGTAGAAACGGTCAGCCTGTTCTCGGATGGCGCTGGAATTGAAGATCTTGCCCATACCCGAAGCCTAAGCATCAGCACTGTGTGGGGGCACCTAGCGAACGGCATTGCTGCAGGCGAGCTTAAGGTAGCCGACGTTGTGCCGCTGGAAGCCGTAGAAATATCACAGATAGAGGCCGAGTTAGTAAACAATCAGAATGCAGATGGCCAATTCAAATTAAAACCGGTGTATGAGTATTTTGGCGAGCAATACGGCTACGAGATTCTACGCTGCGTGTCTGCGGGAATTAACTGCTAGGGCACGGGCAATCTCCTGCGACCAAGCTGTCTCTACCCTGCTCTTTTTCTCGCTATCGAGCATCGGCCGCAACCGCGATGAGGCGCACGAGGCTCTGCGCGGCTTTACGCGTTTGCTGCCGGAGTTCTCGTTACTGGCAGTAGATCTGCCGATGTAAGCCGCACCACTGGAAGTTCACCCTAGAAACACGGATAATCCGCTGCGCTGCAACATTTTAACCCTCCAACCGAAGACAATAAT
>JBLHFB010000157.1:0-4612 GCA_047614865.1 Gammaproteobacteria bacterium
AACGTAGTTGAGTGCAATCCCACCATCAACCACGCCCTCTTGCAGAAAGCGCTGGGTAAGGCGAGTGTCGTCTGTCGCCGCATCCATATAGGTAAAGCTACCGAGCAAGCCGTTTTCTTCAATGCCAGGCATATTCTCGACTGTGGCTTCAGCATCGTGAAATCGTCGGCTGCGTTTTCCGGCAATTTGGTCGTAGAGAAACAAGCCCAAGCTCAGCTCGGCCTTATTGGGTTTTTGACCCTTGTAAACTCCCAGCATGAACCAAAGCGGGTTGGCTAACCCCGGAAGTTGCTGCATAAGCTTACGCCGTTCGCGAACCGAGTCACGGGTTAGCCCAAGCTGATAATTGGCCAAATAGCGCAGTCCGCCATGAACCATTTTCGAAGAACGACTAGATGTCCCGGAGGCGAAGTCGTCACGCTCAACCAGCAAAACCCGTAAACCCGCACGCGCCGCTTCGCGAATAATTCCGGCGCCGGTTATACCGCCACCAATCACCAACACGTCAACACTGGGATCAAGCGTTAGCTCCGCCCACCGAGCAGCGCGCCAGCCCACGGGCCATAGACCGGGGTCTTGGGCTAACGCGGCGCTAATCCCTGCCTGATTGTCTTGGACTTTCTTAGTCAACTAATTTCCCTGGATTCATCATCCCGTCCGGATCAAAAGAGTGAAGTAACGCTTTAATCCCATCTATGCCTTCTTTGCCGCCTTTTTCTGCGGGCAAATACGGCTTGTGGTCTAACCCAACGCCGTGCTGGTGAGAGATGGTTCCGCCGTATTCAACAATTGCTTCTGAAACGACTTGTTTGAATTCCTTCCAACGCGCCAAGGTTTCTTCTGGTGTATCTGCCAAGCGAAACATACAGGAGGTGTAGACCGTAGAGCCTTGGGAATAGACATGCGATAGGTGAGCAAACACCAAGGCCTTCTCACCCATATCGGCAAATACCTTTTCTGCACGATTTTGTACATCACGCATGTAGGGTTCTACTTTCGGCCAGTCTAATGCAGTCTCAAACGTGTCAATTGCGTAGCCCGCATCCCACATTTCATTGCGGAAGTAGGCGCCTTTAAAGCGTTTCTTCTGCCATGCGTCGCCGAATAGGGTGCCGGTATTTATTCCGCCGTGTTTGCGAGCAATTGCTAATGCTTGGCGTTTCACTTGCTGGCAACGCCCCTTGTCACCCGTGAGACCAAACAAGCCGTAGCACATACCTTGGTCAACTCCACGAAGCTTGAGGTAGCGTTTTAGCCATTTCACTTCACCGGGGCGGCCCGCTAGTGCCAAATGGCTAATGGTTTCGTTTTCGTTGGACAATCGCAGCAATGAAACATCGAGGCGTTCTTGGCCCATTTCACGAATCGCTGCTTCGCCCTGTTTCCAATTGGGAAAGAATAGGCCGTAGAATTTCTCGTAGCTTGGGGCTTTCTGCACTCGCGCTTTTACTTCGGTAACGATGCCGAGGCGCCCTTCAGATCCGAGCAGCATTTCACGCGGGTCAGTGCCCGCTCCAGTCGCAGGAATAGTGGGGATTACCCAAGTGCCTTTCGGTGTTTCAACTTTTCCACCAGCGAAAATTTGTTCGATTCGGCCGTAGCGGTAAGACTGCTGGCCACTAGAGCGAGTCACCACCCAGCCGCCAATGGTTGAATATTCCCAGCTTTGCGGCAAGTGGCCCAACACGTAGCCTTTGGCTTTGAGCTGCTCTTCTATCTGCGGTCCGGGCGCGCCTGCACCAATCGTGGCAATCAGACTCAGTGGGTCAATATCAATTACCTGATCGAGCCGGGCTAGACTAATGATTAATACCGGCTTATCCGAGTAGGGGGTCGTTAAATGACCAACCACCGAGGTGCCGCCACCCCAAGGAATCACGATTAGCTGTCGGTTTTTGGCCCAATCAAGCAGTTCGCGCACGTCAGCCGAGTTTTCAGGGAACGCCACGCCATCGGGGAAGCGCTGAATAAGACCACCACGCTTGGCAACCCAATCGGAAAAACTGTCGGCAACCGAATGTCGAAGGCGCGTTTCTGCGCTGCAGTCAAGCAGCGAATGGGCCGGGAGCCTGCTTTCTGGAATCGCTTTAAGTGTTTGTTCAAGCCCTACATCTGATTGCACAACGCCCTTGCCAATACGATCTAGAAAAAGGTGGTTTGCGTGTGCTGAAAGCGGTTCATTTACTGATGTGTCACCCCAACCATTCCAACGTCTCATATGCCATCCACAAATTAATCTAATTAGTTTGGCATTGTAACGAAACAGCCAGCTATATAGCTGGCTGTTTCGTTACTTGGAGCTGGAGGCTTCCTGCTCAGATAACACTATCCATGACGGTTGGGCGGATTGAGCGAGTGGCGCACGTAATCTTGATTTTTGTAGCGCTTACGAAGCGTGCGGCGCAGTACCTTTCCAACCATGGAATAAGGCAAATCGTTAGTGAAAACGATATCCACCGGCATTTTATAATTTGTTAAATGCTGGCGACAAAATGCAAGAACTGAGTCGCCGGTTAGCGCAGTAGTGCGCGGCACCACGAAGGCCACTACTTTTTCGTCGGTGCCTTCATCAGGCACCCCAATCACGCTGCACTCTAAAACGTCGGCATGCTTAACGATCGCGTCCTCCACCTCATTGGGATAGACGTTAAACCCGCTCACGATGATGACGTCCTTAATCCGATCAACAATACTGATGTAGCCATCAGAATCCATCGTGCCAATATCGCCAGTTCGGAACCAGCCATCGGTAATAGCATCACTTTCTACGTTGTCCCAATAGCCTTGCATCACCTGCGGGCCACTAACAACCACTTCACCGCGCTCGTTAATTCCGGCGGCTGCACCGGCTTCAGTTACCAGCCTGATACGGGTGCTAGGCATAGGAACACCAACCGTGCCACGTTTCACCACGCTGCCCGGAGGATTCATGCAAATTCCAGGACTCGTCTCGGTAAGGCCATAGGCCTGGAATGGCTCCGCCCCGATAACACGAATCCACGTTTGAGCAACGGTATCTTGAAGCGCAGTACCGCCAGCAAGAGTGAGACTTAGGTTCTCAGGAGGAGACATAACAAACCAATCTTCCTCTAATAGCTTAACCAGCAGAGTATTTACGGCGGTGAATACATTTACATCAAACGCGTCGAAGGCCGCTTTTAGGTTGGATACTGGCCGAGGGTTTGGGATTAGTACGTTGTGCGCCCCCATCGTTACTCCAGCCAGCATAATGCCGAAAGCAAAGGCGTGATAAAGCGGCAAGGCAGTAAGAAACACATGCGGCGCGATGCCATCCGCACTAGCGCCGAGCATCATCGCCTTGCCCTGCTCCATGTTGGCAATCAAGTTGCTATGGCTAAGCATTGCACCCTTGCTAACGCCCGTTGTTCCGCCAGTGTATTGGAGGACAGCCAAGTCATCTGGGCCGACTTCGTCTACCCATTTGTCACCGCCGGACATCTTGGGGCCGCGAGCCAATACTTCCATGAGCTTAACGTGAGGCACGTCAATTCCTGGCAGGTCTCCAAACGCCCACATCAGCGAGGTCATTTTTATCTTGGTAAATCTTCCAAGGAAGTCTGCCACGCTAGCCATAACCACTTGCTCAACCGAAGCTCCTGGTAGCGCGTCTGCAACTTTATGACCAAGTACATCGGCAACCACCAATACCCGCGCGCCACTATCTTGGAGCTGGTAGTTCATTTCTTGTGAGGTGTACTGTGGATTGACATTGACAAGCACCCCGCCCGCCTTCCAAACACCGAGCATTACGACAGGGTAGGCAATGCAATTAGGCATTTGCAGTGCGACACGATCGCCCTTTTTCAGCTTGATACTGTATCGCAGCCAGTTGGCAAAAGCGTCGGCGTAGGAATCTAGCTCTGCAAAGGTAAGCATGCCCACCGTGCCGTCTTGAAAGCACACGCTTACCGCGGGCCATTTGGCCATTTTGCGCGTGGATTCAGACACCATTTGGTGTACGCTCGTGAACGAATTCTCTGGTAATTCGTGTGGCACGCCCACGGCGTAGCTATCAAGCCAAGGCTGAGCGTCAAAAAGCGAAAAATCGGGTGTTTTAACAGTCGCCACGAAGCGCCCTAGGTAAAAATCAGTGCCGCCACGTTAAGCAAATACATTTTGCATTGCAACATTCAACCGACTAAATACTTCTTTTTTATGACATATCTGCCAACTAAGCCCGTCAGAACTAGCCAAGTTCGCCGTGGCGACCTTTCCCTACGAATCAACGAGTGGGGCAATTGGGGCGCGCCAAAGCTATTTTTGTGCCACGGCTGGATGGATACCGGCCTATCTTGGCAGTTTGTTGCCGATGCATTGAGTAACGATTGGCACGTGATAGCGCCCGATTGGCGAGGCTTTGGCGGCAGCGGCCGGCCAGAAGGCGGCTATTGGTTTGCAGATTACTACGCGGACTTTGAAGCAATACTTAATCACTTTAGCCCCGACCAGGCAGCCAGTGTGGTTGGCCACAGCATGGGCGGGAAAATCATCTCGCAATACGCGGGGTTGCGCCCAGACCGGATCGCACAGTTGATAAACATCGAAGGCTTTGGCATGCCAAGCCTCGAGCCAAAGCAAATCATTAGCCGTT
>JBLHFB010000158.1:0-4532 GCA_047614865.1 Gammaproteobacteria bacterium
GGCAACTTCGGTCAGAGCATCGGCAATAACGTCGCGCGGTTTAGCAGACGGTGAAAAGGCGAGTTTTCTGATTACCGAATCCATGACAACGATGGATCCGTCAATTAGTGCGACTATTCCGATAGCAAGCCCACCCAGTGACATAAGATTTGTCGACATGCCGATCCGCTCAAATATCAGCAGGGTGATGCTGACTGATACGGGAATCGAGAGTAATATCAGTAGCGTTGCCCGGATTTGGAATAGAAATAGCAGTAGTACAATCGCTATCAAAGCGGTGCTGGCATATAGCGCGTTGAAAAGTGTGTTTGAGATAGCGCTAACTAGGGTGCCCTGGTCATACAGTGCTTGGAACGCGACACCTTCTGGAAGCGACTTCTGTATCTCTGGAATTAGCTTTTTAACTTGTTCAAGAGTGGTCGAGGCGTCTGCGCCTGAGCGCAGTAGCACCGTCGCGCTTACAACGTTGCCCAGCTGGCCCGCTGCTTGAGTACTTACGCTCGCGTATGAACGCAGTTGGCTGGGCCTCAGTTTGACGGTTCCAAGGTCCGATACGGTAATTGCTGCGCCGTTTAGCCATGCGACGGGAATATCTCCCAGTTGCTCTGCTCCGGCCTTTCCACCGTCTAAGCGACCAATTCCGCGAAGCGTATAGCGCTTACTTCCGCCGTCGCTTTCGGGTAAAAATACGAAACCACCACCCGCGTTGAGGTTGTCTTGCTTAATGGCTTCAATTACCTGTGCGGCGGTTATCTCGTGGCTTGCCAATTGACTTGCGTCCAACTGAACTTGATATTGCAGTTGCTCGCCGCCGGTTACCCAAACGTCGGCTACTCCAGGCACAGGTCGTAATATGCGTGTTGCGATGTGCTGGTTTAAGGTGTGAAGCTCCGCACCACTGTGTGTGGTTGAATGGAGGGCGTAGTGATAGACCTCGCTTAGCGCGGTGATGTCAGCGCCAATCTTCGGCATTTGTGCTTCGGCTGGGATACTGGAAGCCGCTGCTTGCAGTTGTTCTGCAACCAGCTGGCGAGCCTGCTGAGAACCCAAATCGTCGCCGAAAATGATGACTATTTGGGATTCGCCAGTACTCGATGTCGAACGAATTTTATCAACCGATCCGAGCGCTTTTAAGCGAACTTCCAAAGGATAGGTTATCTGTTGTTCTACTTCCTCGGCCGCTAGCCCTGGGGCAAGCGTATTGACGGTTACCTGCGTCTGGCTTAAGTCTGGGAACGTACCGGAATGGAGGTACGGGATACGCCAGATTGCCATCGCCGCTAAAACGATCAGGGCTGCTGCGGCAAATAAGCGATAACGTACAATTAACTGAGCTAAGAATGGAGCTTGTTGTAAATGAATCACAGAAATCCTAGATCGCGACAAATAGTCTTATTATTATTAGTGCCGTTGATTGTACTGGGCAGCGGGTGCGCCGCCAATTCTTTGCAACTGAAAAGCCCAGATAGTCCTTGTCAGGACCTCGTTAAGCGGCTTGTTCGCGGAATAGATAAATCCAATGTGAGCGACGTGCAGGCGCAGTCGATTAAAGGGTTTCCTCTGTTTCGCGTCGACCGCTTCCATGCCAGTGCCAGCGATCAAGATTTGGTGACGGATTTTGCTAAACATCAATGGCTGGAGGGCTTGGCTGAGTTGGGTAGCGAGGGGCTACTACTTGAAACCGCTCGCTTACCCGCGAATAAGCGTCCGGCAAAACCAGAGCAAATAAAGCGCTGTGTTGCGCAGAGAAGTAGCCAGATTTTGGCTGATAGCGAGTTATTTGCCGAGCTTAGAGCGTCGGCCAAAGTGCCTGATAACTATAGCCGTACGAAGCAGATTGTTGGGCTGTATGCGCTGACGTCATGGCCGGTTAAGCGAGGCGTTGCCGCGTGGCACGAAGAATCTGCAGAGCGGTATGCGGTAGATATGCGTCGATGGGCCTCGGAATTCCCCGTTAAGCTCTATCAGCCCGATATTCGGGATCCCACAACCCTAGATGCAACTGGCGGTGACAGTGATATGTGGTTGGCGCATGCGCCTCAACTGCTTGTGCAGCAGCAGAAGCAAGACCAAGTCGGGAGATTTGTTCGCGTCGGGAATGAAATTCAGTTTGATTCTTCTGAATCAGCCGCTTACGTAATGAAGTCAAAAACTCGATTTCAAGGCGAGGTTTTGGAGCAACTCAACTACCTATTTTGGATGGAAGGGCGAGCAGCCAGCTCGGCTACCGACATTCTTGCTGGAAAATTAGATGGCCTAATCTGGCGTGTGACCCTAGATACCGACGGTGAACCGCTGATTTACGACAGCATTCATCCCTGTGGTTGTTACCATTTATTCTTCCCGACGGAGCGGCTAGGGCGCAAGATTAAGCCGCCCAAGCGGGAACCGGCACTTATTCCGCAGATATTTCTTGCTCCACTGGTTAATCCATTAATTAGGGTGAGCACCACAAGTCACTATATCGAGGGCGTTTCAACCACCAATAAACGCGACCCTAGTCAGTGGAAAGCGAACTCCCAGCGCTACAAGTTCGTGCCGTATAGCCAGTTGCGTGCAATGGGTAAACCAGATCAAGTGGCAGTAAGCTTGTTTAACAACAAAGGCTTAGTCGATGAAACCCAGCGCTTGGAGCGCTTCCTTTTGTGGATGAGCGGCATAAAAAGCCCAGGAGCAATGCGCCAATGGGGACATCACGCTACCGCGTTCTTTGGGCGTAGACACTTCGATGATGCCGACTTGTTAGATAGCGAATTCTGCCGCGTGGGCGCGGCTGACTGCATGCCTATGAAAACAACGTTTGACTGAGGTTTTCCCCTACGTATAATGCGGCTTCACTTTTTTATCTGCTCAACTTGCAGAAGGCATATTGGTAAGACCTATGAAAAACGGTATCCACCCAGATTACGGATTTGTTGTATTTCACGACACTTCTTGCGACGAAAAATTCTTGATGAAGTCAACAGCGACTTCTGGCAACACAGTTGAATGGGAAGATGGCAATACCTACCCGCTAATCACCACTGATACATCAAGCGCTTCTCACCCTTTCTACACGGGTAAAGAGCGTATTGTTACTGCTGAAGGTCGTGTTGCTAAGTTCAACCGTCGCTTCAAGCGCACCTAGTCGACAACAGTCGAATAGCAAAAAAGGCGGGCATCGTAAGATGTTCGCCTTTTTTTATGTCTAAAATTTCACCTAGGGCTGAACGTGAGTTTTCTAGGATTTGCAGACTATTCTTGAATATGTGTTCAGGCCCAGCGGGGCGTAGCCTAGTTAGTTGACAGGTGTGCCCTTCGATAGGCCCTGGGTGTGTGGGGAATAGTCTGGGTGTTAGCCTGAGTTGAGAGAAGCAAAGAGGGCGTTTGAGAAAGCTCTGAACCTGTCGAGGTCTTCTTTCCATCAACTACCCGCCCCAGACAACGAGCATCGACCAATCTAGTGAGTCAGCAGTCTCGCGACTAATTGCTCGGCCAAGCTGTCGATCGACAAGCTGCCGTCGGCTTTATACCACTGTGAAGTCCAGTTGATAGCGCCCAGCCAAAACCGCACCGTTACCGAAATGTCTACGCTGCCATCTTGAGGGAGGTATCCAGCCGCTTGAGCATTGCTCAATTCTTGGCGGCACTGCAGTTCGTAACGATTGCGAGCGCTAAGGATGTCGGTCTGCATTTCAGCTGGCAGGCTTTTCCAGTCGTATAGCAATGAGGCCAACGCAGCTTGCTCATTGCTCAACAATGTGAAGAGATGCGAGTGGGTCAGGGCAACAAGCCTTTCTCGCGGCCCTGTTACCCCGACCAACGCTGCTTCCATATTGCTAATCACTTGCTCGACGCCTTGTTGCATCACTTCAGCAAGAATCTCGCCTTTGGTCTTAAAGTGATAAAACAGGCTGCCGGATTGCATTCCAACCGCTGCAGCAAGGTCGCGAACGGTGGTTCGTTCGTAACCTTTGTCTCGGAAGAGCTGTGCAGCCGCTTCGACTAACGCCTGCCTGCCAGGCCGGTTGCTTCGCTCTGCTGGTTGATTATAACTATGCACGTGGTTGCTACTTAGTCGTGACCGTGGCCGCTGTGATCTTCATCTGCAGACAGTGATTCCAAGTCGCGGTCATAGTCAGGTGCTGCCGATACTTCATCAGCGATTACAATCGGGAATTTGTCTTCCAGACTAATCAAATACGCTTCAACTTTGCCTTGCTGAACAAACTTAGTCATGGCAGCTTTCATCTCGTTAAACGCCGGTGGCGCTAGTTCTTTGCGATCGTCTATCATGATGATGTGCCAGCCAAAGTTGCTCTGAATCGCTTCGCTTGAGCGTTCGCCCACTTTGAGTGCTTCTGCTGCTTCCGAAAAAGGCTTAACCATTTGTGCTGGTTTAAACCAGCCCAAATCACCGCCTTTAGAGCCGCTGCCACCGTCGATTGAATGAGTTTTTGCAAGTTCGGAAAAGTCGGCTCCGGCATCAAGCTCGTCAATAAGGTTGTTTGCTTCGGTGATGCTTTCCACCAAAATATGGCGTGCTTTTAACT
>JBLHFB010000159.1:0-4499 GCA_047614865.1 Gammaproteobacteria bacterium
GTTTTGCCAGCAATAGCAGCGACATAGCCAAGCTCACCCGCGCTTTGAATTTCAATAAATACGGGGCGAGCCTGCCAAGAGCGCTCCAATCAGAACGGCGGGGCTGAGCGGATTGCTGAGTAAAATTGGCTGACATAGGCTTGTGGTATTGGCAAAGGTTAGAGGTACACCTTGGGGGCGTAGCCACAGGTTTGCAACAGCCTCCAGCGTCAAAGCTTTGTAGGGACTATTGGGGCGCCGTAACACGCTTCGCTGCGGTATAATGCGCGCCCGTTTTACCCTGATTAGTTTAGTTGGTGGAGTAGGGCAGCCCGCGCTGCTTCGTTGCTTCGCCCTTACAGAGTTTCAGACATGCCAATTTACGAGTATCAATGCGACGCTTGTGGTGAGTTACTAGAGAAGCTGCAGAAGATTAGCGATGATCCGTTAAAGGATTGCCCTAAGTGCAGTAAGCCTGCCTTGAAAAAGAAAATATCTGCGGCTGGCTTTCGCTTGTCCGGTTCGGGCTGGTATGAAACTGACTTTAAAACCAGCGGTAAGAAAAATTTAGCAGGAGACGCCGGCAAAGGCGGCTCTAGCAACCCCTCATCAACCAGCGCCAAAAAGGGCGCTGCCTAAAGGATTACAACATGGCAATGCGTAGCCACTACTGCGGTGAAGTCACCGAAGCTCTGATGGATCAAACCGTAACTGTTTGCGGCTGGGTACATCGTCGTCGCGATCACGGCGGCGTAATCTTTATTGATCTGCGTGACCGCGAAGGTCTTCTGCAGATTGTTATAGACCCTGATACGGCTGACGTTTTTTCCCTAGCTGAAGCAGCACGTAGCGAATACGTTCTGAAAATCACTGGCCGCGTTCGTAATCGTCCTGAAGGCACCACCAACAACAAGATGGTTACTGGCCAAATTGAAGTGTTGGCAAAAGACCTCGAAGTGCTTAATCGCGCTGATACGCCTGCTATTCAAGTAGACGAGGAGCATAACTTTGTGTCAGAAGAAGTGCGTTTGCGTAATCGCTTCTTGGATCTGCGTCGTCCGACCATGCAAAACAACATGAAGCTTCGCGCTGCGGTCACACGCTCGCTACGTGGATTCTTGGATGACAACGGTTTCCTAGATATCGAAACCCCAATTTTGACCAAAGCTACGCCAGAAGGCGCACGCGACTACTTGGTTCCTAGCCGCACTCACCCAGGCCAGTTCTTCGCTTTGCCGCAATCGCCGCAGCTGTTTAAGCAGATGCTGATGATGTCGGGCTTTGATCGCTACTACCAAGTAGTTCGCTGCTTCCGCGACGAAGACTTGCGTGCTGATCGTCAGCCAGAATTCACCCAGCTCGATATCGAGATGTCGTTCATCGACGAAGGTGAGCTAATGGGGATGATGGAAGGCATGGTTGGCGACCTATTTAAATCAGTGCTCGACGTTGATTTGGGTAAGTTTCCGCATATGACTTACGCTGACGCAGTGGAGCGCTTTGGTTCTGATAAACCAGATATGCGTATCCCGCTAGAGCTTGTGGAAATTGGCGACTTGCTAACAGAAGTGGACTTCAAAGTTTTCTCTGGCCCAGCTAACGACCCTCGTTCACGCGTAGCTGCGCTGCACGTGCCGGGCGGCAACAAGATGAGCCGTAAGCAGATTGACGGATACACCGCTTACGTTGGACGTTACGGCGCGAAAGGTTTGGCTTACATCAAGTGCAACGATGTAGACGCTGGCCGTGAAGGTCTGCAGAGCCCGATTCTTAAGTTTCTAACTGACGATGCAATTGCCGGAATTCTTGAGCGCACTGGCGCCAAGACTGGTGATTTGGTGTTCTTCGGCGCAGACAAGCGCACCATTGTAAACGACGCCTTAGGCGCCTTGCGTGTCAAAGTTGGCCACGATTTGGACTTGCTAACCTGCAAATGGGCACCGCTTTGGGTTGTTGACTTCCCCATGTTTGAATTCGACGAACGTGAGAAACGTCTAAGCGCTATTCACCACCCGTTCACCGCGCCATCGTGCACACCAGATGAGTTGCGTGCCAACCCAGAAAAGGCATTGTCACGCGCCTATGATATGGTTCTAAATGGCACTGAGTTGGGTGGCGGTTCTATTCGTATTCACGATCAAGACATGCAAAGTGTGGTATTTGATTTGCTAGGGATTGACGAAGCGGAAGCAGAAGAGAAATTTGGCTTCTTGCTACGCGGATTGCGTTCTGGCTGTCCTCCTCATGGCGGGATCGCCTTGGGTATGGATCGTTTAGTAATGCTGATGATCGGCGCCGATTCTATTCGCGACGTGATTGCCTTCCCTAAAACGCAGTCTGCTGCCTGTTTGTTAACAGATGCGCCAAGCGAAGCGAGCAAAGCTCAGCTTAAAGAGCTTCACGTCCAAGTTAGAAAGCCTGCTGTAGTAGAAGCGTAAATATTGAACGACCCTGAGTAATTCTTGGGGCTGTTTGAGTGGGCAGCCAAGCCGGTTGCCTACCTCCTGTCGTTAAAGACAGGCTATGTAGAGGATGTACAAATGGCCGTTGCCGCTAGTGTTGCCGATAAGGCACAAGAGTTCGTTACTAAGTATTCGCTGTTAAGCGACGATGTATGTGATGCGCGAATTGTAAAAGCGAAAGAAACCCTAGGCGATCGTCTGGTGATTCTTGGCCACCACTATCAGCGTGATGAAGTGTTTCGATACGCTGACTATTCTGGTGACTCTCTTAAGCTGTCGCGTGACGCTGCTCAGCTAGACGTAGACTACATAGTCTTCTGCGGCGTGCATTTTATGGCCGAAGTAGCCGACATTCTGTCGCGTGAAGATCAGGTGGTTATCCTTCCGGATATGGCTGCCGGCTGCTCAATGGCCGACATGGCTAACCTGCGTAACGTTGAACGTGCGTGGAAAGAGCTGTCTGAAGTGCTTGATCCAGACGAAGCGATTACTCCTATTACGTACATCAATTCAGCGGCAGACTTAAAATCATTCTGCGGCCGGCATGAAGGGATTGTTTGCACCAGTACTAATGCCCAGCAAATTTTAGAATGGTCGTTCGAGCGTCGCGAAAAAGTCCTGTTTTTCCCTGATCAACACTTAGGTCGTAACACCGCCTATCGGATGGGTATTCCACTCGAAGATATGGTGGTTTGGGACTTTGATAAGCCCATGGGCGGCTTAACTGCTGACCAAATCCGTGCAGCCAAAATGATTCTGTGGAAGGGCTTCTGCTCGGTTCACCAGATGTTCCAGCCGTTGCACATCAAAAACTTCAGAGAGCGGGTGCCGAATGGCTTGGTGATTTCTCACCCAGAGAACAGTTTTCAAGTTTGTAATGACTCTGACTACGTCGGTTCTACCGAATACATTCTGCAAACTATTCGTGCGGCCGAGCCAGGTACGCATTGGATGGTTGGTACTGAGTTGAACCTAGTAAACCGTATTGCTGCTGAAGTTAAAGAGAAGGGCGTCACGGTGGAGTTCATGTCGCCGACTGTGTGCATGTGCTCAACGATGTTCCGTACTGATCCGCAGCATTTGGCTTGGGTTCTGGAGAACCTAGTAGAAGGCATCGTTGTGAATCAGGTTAGTGTGCCTAAAGACGAAGCAGCGTTTGCTCGTGAGGCATTGCAAGCGATGTTGGATACTTCTTTACCGTCGCCGGCGTAGCTTGCTTTTCGACTAGTCATAGAAGCAGTACAAACAAAAAAGCCAGCATTGTCATCAATGCTGGCTTTTTTGTTTGAGCCTAGTGAGTGCAAGCGTAAAATTCTGTGACAAACCAAGTGTCGCTCCTGTGCCATAAAGTGGTTCACCCGATAGCTTGCCGGAAATTGTGGTGCTATTGCTGGCGCCAGTAAACTCTGTTTTGGTCCGTCTGAATGGTCGCGTAGATTAGAAGCGAACGCCTCAACTTTTCAGCTGCTGCCCGTCTGCAGCAGTAGGTCATCGGGTGAGATGGCGCGGTTGCGGAAGCCCAAGGCGTCGAAATACGTCGACTGTGGAAGCATTGCTGCTGGCCTGGTTGCGAGAACTTCGCGTGTCTCGTTTTGTAGGCCAACGGGGTTGCGGAATCTACCAAGGCGCAGCCCCGCTTAATGACTGTTATCGGCACCGATATGTGTGCCGTAGTCGAGAACGGTAAAATCTAGTTGTACTTCATTGATTTCTGCCGCGTTGGCTGCAGCACGAGCGCCAGGCGTAATTGCGATGGATGAACCGAGGCCGATCTCTGTGAACTCAAATGAAGTCCCGTCGCTGCTGCCAAAAAAGCGATTGTCAGAGGTGTAGATTACTGCTTGTGAGGCAAACCGGTGAGATCTAAAAGCGTTGAGGTCAATCGCCAGCGCAGTGGAGCTAACTAGTAGTCCAATTAAGTTAACTTTGTAAGGGTCTAGGCTGGATTTGCAAAAAACTAATGTGAATCTTTCGCCAGGTCCTTTAATCGATAAAGCACGCTAAGCGCCTCACGTGGCGACAAATTGTCTGGATTGACCTCTGCTAACGACTGCTCCA
>JBLHFB010000160.1:0-4497 GCA_047614865.1 Gammaproteobacteria bacterium
TCTTCGATACGCGTGGACATTAATTGACTTGACCGCCGTACGGGTGGTAACTGTTGTGGTGCTGTCCAGCAAGTTAAGCGAGAAGGTTGAGCGATGTAGTACCGAAGCGTCTCACAGCGCCCCGGATGTTTCGATCAAACCGTGGCAGATGAGGACACTGCGTAATAGCAACTCGTCGCTAGTCGGGTGATGCTTGTGTACACTGCGGCACATATCACTAACCACACAGAAAGCACCATGTCTCACGCCACTCTCGAAGCCTTTTTAGACGAACTAGAGCAATCACCGCGCACTATCGAATTTAGCGATACGATGGCTATCATCGACAGTTGTTACGACTACACGCCGGCCGGATTTACTAATGGTGATCTGGACAATGCGGCAGGTGAGAACGAAGGCTCTTGTAAGTTGTTTACTTTTGCAGCGCTAAACGAACTGACTGAAGCACGGACCTTAGCTTGCTTTGGTGCGTATTACCGCGACGACGTGATTGGTAATTTGACTGGCACAGATCATCAAAACATCCGCAACTTTTTACGGAACGGCTGGGCTGGGATGGAATTTGAGGCTGACGCGCTAGAGCCTAAAGAATAAAAGCCGCCTAGGTCAGACTCTTCGTTATATACGCCAGCGGCTAAATTCTCGGATAGTTATTTCCAATCATAGCCCTGACGGTCTGTACGGTCTCCAGAATCGCTTCTGTCAGACCCTGAGTGGCATGGAGTCGATGGTGGCTATATCGTCTGCGTCGGCGATCGCAGCGTTTTCTACCTCAACAATCCGTCACGATTGTGTCAACTTGTCTGGTGACGAAGGCGGCTGGTTTTAATACTGACCTGTTATTGACAGTAAAAAAGTACCGCTATCTGGTGTCTCTGCGTAAACGGGATACCCGCGGGATGCCCGAGCGGCTTGTTGATTTGGCTAGGCGTTAAAAAACTCTATTGGCCCGCTGAAAGGCACTCGACGTGTTGCCACGCTTCAAGCTCAAAAAAATGCTAATCCGCTATTACGTTGTAGCAGAGCTAATTAATCTCGCTATACTGGCTGGTCCAACATTATAAGTGCTTTTCAGGATGCCCAAATGAAGCCGTTATCACCCACAGATATGCTGTTCCTAATGATGGAGACCAGTACCTCTCCGATGCACGTCGCGGGTCTTCAATTGTTTACGCTGCCAGATGATGCCGATGAAAATTTCATCCAAGATTTAGTTCACTCAGCACGCCAGCATACCAAGGCAACAGGCCGCTTCAATCTGTATCCCACCTCTAAGTTTGGGCGCAAATATTGGGCTAAAGAACAGGACTTTGACGTTGATTATCATTTTCGCCATATAGCGTTGCCTAAGCCAGGTCGAATCCGCGAGCTACTTTCGCTTGTTTCTCGCCTACACGCCACGCCGCTAGACCATAGCCGCCCGCTATGGGAGTTCAGTATTATTGAAGGACTCGCCGATGGACGCTTCGCGGTTTATTCAAAAGTGCATCACGCTTTATTCGATGGCGTTTCTGCAATGATTACTTCGCAGAGGTCACTCAGCACCACGCCAGACGAGCGTGATCGCCCGCCGGTTTGGGCTCAAGAGCGTCGTAAAAAGGTAGCTGGCGAGCTTAAGCACGTTGAGGCAGTTCATCCTGCTATGGCACTGTTTGACGCAGTCAGCGAAGGCATGGAAATGCTTCCTGGCGTGCGCCAAGGCCTGCGTGACTTATTTGGCAATACCAGTAAAGATAAAGCCTTACCGTTCCGTACCCCCGCAACCATGTTTAACGTTGCGACTTCTAGCTCTCGCCGTTTCGCGGCAGATGACTACGACTTGGCTCGGTTTAAGAATGTCGCCAAGCACTTTAAGGGCACTTTAAACGACGTGGTACTCGCGGTTTGCGGCGGTGCACTACGTGAATACATGCTCGCCCACGGCACGCTGCCGAAAGAGCCATTGATTGCGATGATTCCGGTCTCGATCCGTTCGGCCGAAACCGGTGATGATGGCAACCAAGTGTCTGTAATCCTAGCTAGTTTAGGTACCCACATTGCCGATCCGGTTGCCCGTTTAGAGCATGTAATTCGTTCGACCACTGCGGCCAAGAAAGATCTTGAAAAGCTTAGCCACATGGATCGTATCGCTTACGCGGCTGCGCTGCTGAGCCCGATGCCACTGGCACAGGTAACGGGCTATATGAAACACCCCGCGTTCAACGTGGTTATTTCCAATGTACCTGGGCCGAAGGAAACGTTGTATTTCAATGGCGCTCGTATGGATAGTACTTATCCGGTGTCGATCGTGGTAAATGGACAGGCGCTAAATATCACGCTCAATAGCTACAACGGCGTGCTCTCTTGGGGCTTTATCGCCTGCCGTCGTGCTGTTCCTCAAGTTCAGCGGCTACTAGATCACACTGAGAAGGCTCTTTCTGAGCTTGAAGATGTTATGAAAGCTGCCGACAAATAAGTCGGCAAGCAGCCTGCTTGGTCTACAAACAAACCCGCAGGGTGGTTTTTTTGTTTGTAGACCAAGCGTTACGGATTAGCAGAATCTTGCCCGAATTGACTGTCGTACTGGCTAATAAGCTGTAGTAAGGGGAAGGGCTGATCGTTGAGGGTTGTTTCACCGTTTGCCAACTCTATCGTCGCTTTTAGCGTGCAGTTATCATCGACCATATAGCCCATTCTCAGTGGAATTTGGCCCATCGTCACGGCGGTTTGTTGCCTCTTCTCAGCCGTCATTGGCTCGGCAAACGGGTCGGCTGCTTGTGTTTCTAAATAATAAGTCGCGCCGTTTTCAACCAACTTCTGAGGTAGCGCAAGCTCTAGCGTGCCGCCAATAACGCCTGCCATCTGCAATGTCGCGCTGGCAGAGTGAGCGGTGTGACGTCATGCTCTCGCAGGTATTCATTTAGTCCGCTGGCTCAGTAGTGATGGCTTTCGGCGTGATAAGCCTAAAGCAGTAGTATCTTCAACTAGGTGTTTTTCTCGTTGACTTGGCTCTCAGCAGGCTGCCAGCCTGGTGGTTTAAACCAATACTTGATAGCGGTAATAACTGAGCCACTTCGCCACATATCGCCGAGTAATGCGGCCCATTCATGGAATCCCACTTTGATCGGATTGAAATTCTGAATATTGTGAACAAGGCCGTATTTAACCCGCTCTATTTCAGGCTCAAATGTACCGTAAAGCTTGTCGTAGGCAATCAGAAACCCGCCGTAGTTCTTGTCCAAATACTGCTCGTTGCTGCCGTGATGAACACGATGGTGCGACGGCGTGTTGAAGAGCTTTTCAAACCAGCCCAGCTTGCCAATGGTTTCGGTGTGTATCCAGTACTGGTAGAGCAGGCTCAGTGCCGCCATGGTCAACATCATTAGCGGATGGAAGCCGAGCAGTGGCAGCGGAATATAGAACACCCAGTGGTAAAAGAAGGTGCTCCACGACTGACGTAAGGCAGTCGACAGGTTGTAGTGCTGGCTTGAGTGATGATTTACGTGGGCGGCCCATGCCCAGCGCTGCTCGTGGCTTACTCGGTGGAACCAGTAGTAGCAATGCTCGTCTGCAAAAAACAGAAAGACCCAGGCATACCAGTGAACGCTGGATAGAAATTCGGGGAACAGTGCGAAATTCTCATAGATCCAAAAGTGAGCAATGAAGACTAACGGCTTAAACGCGATGCCCTGCAGCACGTTGCCGACGCCCATGACTAAGCTGGTGGTGGTGTCTTTGTTTTCATAGCCGACTACATCAGCGGCAGAATTTGCCAACTTGCGACGGATGTAAAAAAACTCGACGATCATGGTAATGACGAAAATCGGGATGGCGAAATAAATCAAAATGCTCATAAAAGCTCTTTTTGGCTTTGGTAGTCCGCCCACGTGTCTACGTCGGCAAGTGGCTCCATTGTAGACCAGCTAATCTGATTTGCATCTAGCTGTCGCGCCGTGGAGGCCATGACGCTGTCGCTACCCCATTCGATACCGCTGAATACTACTCGGTCTGGCTTGCAGCTAGCTATCAATACATAGCCGCCATCAGCGGCGGGGACAAAACAAAACTGTTTGGGCGGTCTGGCAGCGGTTAGCGCTTGCTGAATGATCGCAGGGTTAAGGGCGGGGCAATCTGCGCCAATAATTAAGGCTACATCGTGGCTTTCTAAACTGTGTTCTAGGGCGGAATACATCCGCTGGCCCAAATCGCCTGACACTTGGGGGTGAAAATTCAGCGACGGATAGAGTGAGGCTAGGCGCTCGAACTCTGGATGATCGCGAGGGCCGTCGAAATAGATGCTGGCTAAGCAACCGGCCTGCTTGGCTGCTTCAACCGCATTCCATACGGCTTTGTTCAAAAGCTCGATATAAACCTCGGTCGCTTTGTCGTCGCCCACCGTCGCCGCGATTCTAGTTTTTACATTCCCTGACTCGGCGGCCTTGGCAAATACAATAATGTCGGCTGACATGGTTTCGCGCTGTATGGCTAGGTATTTGCGGTTGCGAATCAGCAGGAAGC
>JBLHFB010000161.1:0-4482 GCA_047614865.1 Gammaproteobacteria bacterium
CGGCCAGTGGGGCACAGTCCAAACCTATGTGATGCCCCTATTCCGCCCACGTGTATTCGCCAGCGAAGACGGCCGTCCCGCATTGCCATTGCCGTTTACCGAAAATGAAGACGACTACCAATACGAGTCAAGTGACAGAGAAAAGCATGTCGATTTTGCCTTGCGCTGGAGCCACAATTTTGGGCCTCTAGACTTTGCGTTGTCGCTTTTTAAAGGCACGGAACGGGCACCAAGATCGGTAGTTTGCTTTGGTCGCGGAACCGGTAGACCGAACACAGAAAATGGACCTAACTGTGACCTGCCCTCGGGCTTCCAAGAACCAAACGCTGCTGAGCAACTTTTGATTGATGCAGGCTTGGTCAACGAGGATGAGCTAATTGCAGAGGCAATTGAAGCGGCAATTCCCGACTTGCGTCTTGTTCCACACTATGACCAAACCGAGCGTATCGGTTTAGAACTACAGTGGAACTTAGGCGATATCTTGGCCAAAGCCGAGTTGCTCTATGGTGAGCAACTCGACAGCCCTTACCGTGCCGCGGTCGGTGGCTTTGAATACATTTGGTCAAATTCTCTAGGCCTGCCCTTAGACGTGCGGGTAATTTCAGAATACCTATACGACGACCGAGACACGGCAGTCTACTTCAACCTGTTTGACAACGACGTATTCTTTGGCGCTCGATTCGAATTCCAAGATACTCAGTCAACGACCTTTCTAATCGGAACGATTTACGATTTAGAAAACCACGTGGTGTTGTACCTAGCAGAGGGAACACGCCGCCTCGGAAACGCCTCGTCGCTGTCGTTAGAAGCACAGGTTTTCAGTCACTTTGATGACGCGCCAGAAGGCGATTCTGTGGCCTTTTTCCGCAACGCCGATACCTACACGGCGAAGCTAAAGCTGTACTTCTAGCGCTCGCAGGGTCCGCTTGAAAAACAAACCCGATTAGCCTTTCCGATTTGGCGCCCCACCTGTAGACTGACAAAAAGAAACAGTCCTACATTTGGAGACACCATGCGGCGTATCGCACTATTCTTGCTACCGATCGGCCTCGTTGGCTGCGGCACATCACCCCAAGACAACAATACAGCAGCGGAACAAATTTTAGCCTGCTTACCCTTTCCAGACGCGCCCAATGCCGGTGTGTTCAAGTCGGCAGGAAGCATCATTCCTAGCCAGCAAATAGCTTCAATCTTGCCACCTGGGAATTCCGGTCACTTTCACTCTGTGGCGACCAATTGCGACCCGATCACCACGCCCTGCGTTGGACCCGGTTTAGCACCGCAAGACTACGGCCCAAACATTGATGACCAACGTATAAATCGCCGCGGCGAGAACCCAGTACACATGTATTGGGACTCGAAGTTTAAAGATGGTCGCTTCTTCGACACGACCGGACAAATCCCCGTCGACGTATTGCGTGATGGTGACGTGGTTATCTACCGCGACGATTACGGCGTGCCGATCATTATCGCCAATGACAATGCAAACAATGACCCAGAAAGCGGACCAAGCGGCGACATTTGGTACGGCGCAGGATACGCCGCAGCACAAGACCGTCTATTCCTTCTCGATGCGGCAGTGCGCCAAGCACAGGGAACATTAGCCGAAGTACTAGGCGCTGGAACCGTGCCCGCCGATGTCCAAGCACGAGTCACCACCTACACAGATGCAGAATATAACGCACAAATTGCCTTGCTGAGTGCAGATGTCCAGCAGGCTCTTAACCAATACCGTGAAGGTGCTAATGCTTGGATCGCACGCGTCAATGATCAAGGCGATACTGAAGCTGAACTTCCATTCGAATTTCAGGTTCTCGGTTATACCCCGACTCCAATAACCAATGCCGATATCGCTGCACTTGGCGTTTTGATGACCCGCTTTGTTGCTGCATCAGGCGGCGACGAAATGGAAAACGTTAAGGCATTGCAGGCGCTTGAAGCTCAACATGGCAAAGAAGTTGGCCGCCAACTGTTTAAAGACACAAATTGGTTAGACGACAAAAAGGCAACCGTAACCATCCCGGGTATCGAGTTCACCAACATCTCTACGCCATTGGTGCTTAGAGATGCGGTATTTGAAGCGATGGCCGACTGGGCAACCAGCCTGCCTGCTGAGCTAGCCGACGGCCCAGGAACCGGCGCGTACCCAGAGCCCTCTATCGCTCAAATGAAACTACCCAAGGGCTACAAATGGGACGTAGATCCAGTGTTGCTGGCAAAAACCATTAAGCGCCATTTGCCGCGCCCAACTAAAACCTCTGCCTCCTACATGTCTGTGGTCAGTCCCGACATCACCGGCGATGGCTCGACCCTGCTAATCAACGGCCCACAATTGGGTTATACCTACCCGACATTGTTATATGAATTTGAAATTCACGGCGGTGGCTATAACTCGCGCGGCGTAAGCGTACCCGGCCTACCCGTTCAAGGCATCGGCTATGGCGCTCGCTTGGCCTGGGGTTTAACAACCGGCGAAAGCAAGACGATCGATAGTTTCATCGAAGAAATCGTCGATCCAGTCGCTAATACCTATCGCCACGATGGCGAAGTGAAGACAATGGAATGCCGCACAGAGCTTGTAAATTATCGCAGCTCGGATCCGGCCTCTGGCGCTCCCGTTCCCGGCTCAGCGCCCGATTCCGGCGGAACAGAGAGCATAGAAGTCTGCCGTACCGTGCACGGCCCCGTTGTTGCTGAATCAGACGATGGAACTCTTGCTCGTTCATTGCAGTACGCGATGTGGATGCGAGAGCTGGAAACCACCGAGGGCGTATTGGACTGGAGTAAGGCCACTAACGCTGCAGAGTTTGAAGCGGCGATGCGGAAGGTAACCTGGAACGAAAACACCATGTATACCGACGCTGACGGCAATATCGCTTACTACCATCCGGGACTGCATCACTGGCGCCACCCAAGCGCCGACCAACGCTGGCCTACAAAGGGCGACGGCAGCCAGGACATTTGTGGCGAACTGCCCTTTGAAAACCGTCCACATATTCGCAACCCTGCCCGAGGCTACTTAACCAACTGGAATAACAAGCCAGCACGTGGCTGGGGTGAAAATTCTGGCGGCGACGCTTCCCAGCTCCCCGCAGGCGAAAACGGTCGCAATAAGAACTGGGAAGACTTGCTTGCCAACACACCCGGTATTACTTACGAGACTCTGATTAGTTTGGATAGAGCAATCGGACGAGTAGACCCCAAAGCAGGCGCCCTACTACAACCTATTTTGGCTTGCGATCAACGCTGCGGCTTAAGCGCCAACGAACAAACGCTAATTGACATCCTTAAAACTTGGGATAAGCAACACTACAGTGAAGGCATCGACCTGGACGCCGCGGCCGACGAAGCAGGAGCTACCGATGACCCTGCCCCAACCATCTTCAGTGCAATTGTCGACGCAATGATTAGCGATATGACTAATGGTGTATTGCCGGAAGCTTATATCACTCGCCACAACCGCCGCGGAAACCACCCCTACGATGCGGGAACATTCCACAAATTAGCCGCCAAACTTCTTGATCCAAGCAAGTCGACTATCACCGCGGACTACGCTTGGCTACGCGGGCGGAGCAGCGATGAGTTCGTAGCTGATTCAATCACCAGTGCGCTTGACGCACTCGTAACGGTGTACGGCAGCAATCCACAAAACTTCCGTCGTATGCACGCCCGCTCATCCGTTACAGCCCTCGCTGCCCCATTAGCGGGACCAGATATCACGATGCCCCACCAAGACCGTGGGAGCTGGATTCACATGGTCGGATACCCTCCAAAACCCTAATAGAGTCATTCTCGATCTACTAAAAATACAAGCTTTGAGGCGTCTTTGTGACTTTGTCGAAATGCAACTCTATCGTCTCGCAAGGCTTAATAGTCGGTTCTTGAGGGGAAATGGACGGCAGTCATTTATGCGCCGGCGGCGTTTTACACCAACTAGGTAACGCCTAAGCTGTGGAGTAACAGTGATGTTTTACAGCGATTGCATGTCACGATGGTTGGTATGCAATTAGGCGCTTAAATTCCAACATTTCACAAATCGAAACTGAAGCCAATATTTTGCAATTGGCGCTCTCCAGCGCCAACGCTGGCAGCTTCCTATATCAGGCATCCCAGGAACACTTCTGCGGGATGATAGAAGCCGTGAAATTTTTGGCGTGAATGAGAATGCTTTCCAAGGGCGCTGGTCAGACTGGCTAAAAGCGTTAAAAACAAATCCTAGGGCGTAGTAAGGGAAGCCATAGAACATCAGCTCTAGTGAGATAGTACGCTTGATATTAAGTACGTAGTCGAAGGGGACTATTGCAAACATTATTCGCGGTTCGGATAACAAGGTTCTAGCTGTTTCTGGAATCCACGTAGATATATCCGAGAACAACCAAGCAGCAAACCACCGAAACAAACCAAGTCAAAACGTTCGTGACTGCTAACACTTGCTAAGCATAAAAAAAACCCGCCAGGTGGCGGGTTTTTTTTGGCATCACT
>JBLHFB010000162.1:0-4450 GCA_047614865.1 Gammaproteobacteria bacterium
CGAACGCGAGCGTAAGTAGCTTAGTAATCGACTTGGCAAGCTTTGCCAGCATTCGTGGCTTCGCTGACTCACTAAATTGGTCGTCAATAGACGTGTTGGTTTGCAACGCCGGGGTATTCAACATGGCCTACGCTGAAACCGAAGACGGATTCGAGTCGACAGTGGGCACCTGCCACTACGGCCACGCCTATTTAGTAGAACTGCTTATGGATAAGATCATCGCCAGCAACGAGCCTCGTGTGGTGATGGTTTCTAGCGAATCACACCGCCATACGCGAAACATTGATTTCGATAAGTTTCCGCTTAGCTCAGCAACCTTTTCCCAATATCGCGCCTATGCTCAAGCCAAGCTATGCAATGCGCTTTTTGCCCGTGAGCTACACAACCGTTATAACGAAAAGGGCTTGACGGCCTTGTCGCTGCATCCTGGCAACTTGGTAACAACAAGTTTTGGCGACAACCACCCGCTGTCAAAATTGCTATTCAAAATTGCCAGCCCGTTTACTAAATCACCGGAACAAGGGGCTGCGAGCATTGCGTTCTGTGCAGGGCACCCTGAGGCTAAAGCGTTGAGTGGGAGCTACATCGAGAATTGTAAAGTCGCCAAAGCATCAGCGGCGGCAAAAGACAGATCGCTTGCCGAAAAGCTATGGGACCATACCGACGCGGTGATATCCAGAACAAAAACTGCCAATTAGGCCGCGAGTCGCTAACAATGAATTTTAGTCAAAGCTGGTTATTCCCTGCTCTACTCTGCGTGGCGGCTTGGGGCGTGAGCCGACTGTTTCCAAAACTTGCGACCAACCACATTGACCCAAAGAGCGCACTGACATTTGAAGTAATCGGCGAGGTGCTAGTGGTTATTTTCATCCTCGGTAGCGCCGGATTTGGCAAGCTGATGTTTGACCTAAAGGGTACTTCTTATGCGGTTCTTGCAGGGCTATTCGGTGGCGCTGGGGTCTACTGGTACTTGGTTGCAGCAGATCGTGGCAACGTGTCTCAACTCGTTGGAGTTACCGCGCTTTATCCGGTAATTACCGTTATTCTAGGCGTACTGGTGCTCAACGAACCACTGACTGCCAAGCAAATAATCGGCGTTGGACTAGCGGTTGTAGCTGTGTATTTGGTCTCAAGCTAAGGCTTGGTCTGTTCGTAACTTATGCGACTGGCTACCCGCCGGCCAGCTTCACCGTATGGCCTAAGCCCTCGAGCAGCGCTTTTATTTTCTCACGCTGATCACCTTGGATCTCAATCACTCCATCTTTGGCTTTGCCACCACAGCTGCATTTCTGTTTTAACATTTTGGCGATTCTATTTAACTCCGCAGAATCGACCAGCAAACCTTCTACCAAGCTAACGCCCTTACCTTTTCGGCCAGCGGTTTCTCGGCGAATTCGTACAATTCCATCGCCCTCTGGTATTGCATCTACAAAACTGCATTTACCGGAGTGTTTCGGCTCACCACAATCGGGGCAAATAGCACCCACATCGGTGGAATATACTAGCCTGCTCATAGTTAAACTCCATGTACTTTGTTTGATGCGGCCAATTCTAATACGTTGGTTAACGCTGACCGAGGCTAGCCGCCCAAACTGGATTAGTCGAGGTTCAGCGGTAAACTTAAAAGTAGCGGAACAATCCTAAGCCAACGTTCCACGACGAAGTGCCAGATGCATCAAGCCGCAGCTCAAGGTTGCCTACCAACACCCAAGCTGCTTCAACCTTGGACACAGTAGTTACCTCCTCCTCTGTAGAACCAAAAGAAAACATTCTCGCAACTTCGCCGCGTAACCTGAAGTCATGCGCTGCACTAGTCGAAGAATAGCTACTCGACCAATTCAAATTATTCGCCTAGTGTGCCGGAAGCTTCCCCGAATTAAACCTGATGAAAAACATTTCTTGCCCCACAGCAATAAAAACGGCTAGGATGCGCACATGTTGGCACTGCGTAAATTAGTTTGGCTATTTGCAGCGCTCTGGGTTTTGTCTCAAAGTGCGGTGTTCGCGCACGGCTTTGAAGAACACAGTGCAGAGCACAGCTGTGCAATTTGCCTGCAAACCCAAAATGACGATCACGCAACCCTCACAAGTCCAACATCTCATCAAATCCCTAGGCTCGATGCACAACGTTTAACGCCACCAAGCGTTGTACAAGAACGTTGCATCCTCGCCATTACTGCTAGGGCACGCGCTCCTCCTGTCACTGTTTGATTGCTCCAACCCTTAATCAAACAACAGGATAAATCCGTGAAAAAATTAGTAATTGTTCTTGCAGCAACAGCAAGCTGCGCGCCCGTGTGGGCACAATCTGTATCTGGCAATCAATTCAACCCAGCTATCAGCCTTATCATTAACGGCGGCTTTGCCGACTATAGCGAAGGCTCTGAACTGGAGATCGCTGGATTCCCAGTGGTAGGCGAAGCCGGCCAACCCGAAGAGGGCTTTGGCTTGTTCGAAGCTGAGCTGACCATGAGCAGTAATATCGACGATTCTTTCTATGGCAATCTCAATCTTGGGATTCATCAAGATGAAGGCGAAACCGAAGTCGATATTGAGGAAGCTTGGATTCAAACCCTTGCGCTCCCCTACGGGCTTACCGCGAAAGCTGGCAAATTCCGCTCTGAGTTGGGCTATCTCAACCCACAACACCCACATAGCTACGACTTCGTAGACGCTCCACTGCTATATAGCGCGATGGTTGGAGGAGCGTACGCTGACACTGGCGTACAAACTACTTGGCTTGCACCGCTCGACAACTATCTAGAGTTCGGTCTTGAGTACACTCGTGGCGACGCTTACCCTGCGGGCGGCTCAGGCAACGATGGAAAAGGTTCGGTAATTGCATTTGCGAAAACCGGCGGCGATATCAACGACAGTCAAGCATGGCAGTTGAGCATTGCTCATATGGAAGCCGAGGAAGTGTCCGCTGAATTAACCGGCCATGCTCATGGTGATGAAGAAGCAGAAGAAGCCGACAACGAGTTTGAAGGCGAGTCTTCACTGTCAAACGTTAGCTTTGTCTGGAAATGGGCGCCCAAAGGCAACAATAAAGAGCGATCAGCTACCGTGCAAGCGGAATACATGACTCGCAAGCTCGAAGGTGAAATCAGTCACGTTAGCGACACCGAGGATGAACAAGGGACACTTGATTCAGACCAAGCCGGTTTCTACATCCAAGGTGTTTATAAATTCGCGCCTAAGTGGCGAGCTGGCTTGCGATACAGCAGCCTGACTTCAGATAACCTTAGCGACAACGACGATGCACTAGAAGAAACTGGCTTTGCAGACGAGGGTAATAAACCGAGCCGCACCACCGTGATGCTTGATTATTCAAACTCTGAATTCTCGCGCATTCGTTTCCAGTTCTCGAAAGAAGACGAAACACGTCACGCAGATGAAGGTGAAATCGATAACCGAGCGATCTATGTTCAGTACATCCATTCGCTAGGAGCTCACGGTGCGCATCGCTTCTAGACCCAAAAGTGTCCTGCGGCTTGCAGGGTTATTTGGCGCGGTAGCACTTACATCACAGGCGCAGGCACTTAACGTGTTTGCCTGTGAGCCACCAGCAGCAGCGTTGGTAACAACGCTGCTGCCCAGTGCGAAGGTCACTAGCGCTACGACGCCTTGGCAAGACCCTCATCATATTGAGGCTCGCCCATCGTTAATCAGTAAGCTGCGAAAAGCAGACTTGCTGGTTTGCACCGGCGCCTCTCTCGAGGCGGGTTGGTTGCCAGTATTGCTTCGCCGTGCGAGTAATCGTGACGTTCAACCAGGACAATCGGGGCATTTCATGATGGCCGACCATGTCCAGTTGATTGATCAACTCTCACATAGCGATCGCAGCATGGGGGACGTGCATGCAGAAGGAAATCCGCATCTGTGGATGAGCCCGGACAACCTGCTATTGGTCTCTGCCGCTCTGGCTGAGCGCCTTACGCAGTTGGAACCTAAGTCATCAGGGGCGATCGCTAAAGCAGAGCAGGCTTTCGCCGAGCAGATGCGTACTAAGTCAAAGCAGTGGCAGGCCGCCATGGTGCCTCTGCGCGGCAAGAACGTGGTGGCTTATCACGCCAATCTAAAGTACTTCACGCAGTGGCTTGGGTTAAACGAGGTAGCGTATTTGGAGCCAGTACCGGGCAGCCCGCCCACAGCAAGACACCTAGCGTCGCTTAGGCAAACTCTGGCCGATAACCATGTTGTGGCGATTCTGGATTCACAGAATTACCCCGACAAGCCAGCGCGGTATCTATCAGACGAAACCGGCGTGCCGCATATTCGGCTGCTAGACTCAGTTGGAACCGAGAAAGCCGATACCTTGATCGAGATGTTTGACTACAACGTGCAACAACTTATGCAGATAACTCGCCAGTGAATGAGTGGCTATGGATGCTGCCACCGCTACTTGCAGGCTTAATGGTGGTTATTACTCACGTGCGTTTTGGTCAAG
>JBLHFB010000163.1:0-4430 GCA_047614865.1 Gammaproteobacteria bacterium
TTACCGTTCTTCTGGCCAAAGCGCTTAGCATCATAAAGTGTTTGAAGAGCAGTACGCCCGGTCATCGCCATGCGGTCCGGGTAACCTTCAGACAGTACATCAAGAATATGATGAGAGGTATCAATGCCGACGACGTCATTCAAATACGCAGGTCCCATCGGCCAGCCGAACATCTGCATAACTTTATCGATCTTACGGAAATCGGCACCATCATTTAGCAAGCCAAAGAAGCCAAAGAAGTAAGGGAATAAAATTCGGTTAACTAAGAAGCCTGGGCAGTCTTTAACCACGATCGGTATTTTCCGCATCTTGGTAGCTTGGGCAACCGCTGTCGCAATAGTCTCTGGCGAAGTCTTCTCCCCAACAATCACTTCAACCAATAACATCGCGTGTACTGGGTTGAAGAAGTGCATACCGCAGAAGTTCTCCGGACGCGCCAGCGCTTCTGCAAGATGAGTAATCGAAATCGACGAGGTGTTCGACGTTAGAATCGCAGTTGGCTTAACGTTCTTCTCAGTTTCCGCCAACACCATTTGCTTGATCTTAGGGTTCTCTACAACCGCTTCGATCACCAAATCAACGTCAGCAAAATCACTATAGTCTAGGGTTGGCTGAATGCTGGACAACACGGCCTCTTTGGTCACTTCGTCCATACGGCCGCGTGAGACTTGTTTATTGAGTAATTTAGTAGCTTCTGACATGCCTAAATCTAGTGCCGCGTCGGCAATGTCTTTCATCACAATTGGCGTGCCGGTAACCGACGACTGATAAGCAATCCCGCCACCCATAATACCGGCGCCTAAGCCTGCGACCAATTTCACTGGTGACGCTTGTTTAGCGTAGCCCTTGCCTAGTTTTTTCAATACTTGGTCGTTCAAAAACAAACCAATCAACGCATCTGAAACATCTGTCATCGCTAAGTTCGTAAACGCAAGATGTTCAACTTTCAAGGCCTCATCGCGGCTAAGGGCAATGCCATCTTTAATGCTTTGAGCAGCAACGCCAGCCGCTGGGTAAGGGCCCGAGGCAGCCATTGTTTGAGCCACAGCAGCATCTAGATTTTCTACGTCGGTCGCAGCAGACATTTTAACGGCGCGAGCGGCACGCCAATCGGCGTCGCCATTGATTGCGTCTACTAGCTGGGCAGTTGCCGCTTCATATAGGTCGTCGGCGGGGACTACTGCATCTACAGCGCCGTCAGCAATCGCTGCCTGAGCTTTTCTCGGCTTGCCTGTAGCAACCCACTCAATAGCCTTGGCGGCCCCCATAAGGCGCGCAAGGCGCACTGTTCCACCATAACCTGGGATTAACCCCAGAGTTACTTCAGGAACGCCGATGCTAGCTGTATCCGCCATAACGCGAAAATCAGTGCATAGGCAAATTTCCAATCCGCCACCTAGCGCCAAACCATTGATCGCGGTGACCGATGGAATATCTAGATCTTCGATCGCAGTAAACGCAAGATTCGATTCGGCCATCCATTGGATAACGTAGTCGTCGCCGCGAGCAAATTGCGAACCAAATTCAGTAATATCGGCGCCAACAATAAAAAATGGCTTGCCGCTAGTTACCAACAACCCTTTTACAGATTCATTTGCCCCGATCGCCGCTGCCGCTGCTGCCATTTCGTCAATCGTGGCTTGGTCAAATTTGTTAACCGATCCGGCTTTGTTATCAAACTTAAGCTCGGCAATCGGGCCTGCGTCGCTGTCTATTAGCGATACGGAAATGCTTTGGCCATCAAAAATCATCTGCTGGTTCCTTGGTAAATATTTCTAGTGGGCTAGAGATCTTAAAGTTATAGTATGCAACCCGCCGACCGCTATATAATCACGATAAAATGGGCGAGAAAGAATACACTAACTCAGACTAGGAGGCCGCAGAAACCAATGGATACATCTCACATTAGTATAGAAAAACTGCGCCGAGTTAATATTTTAGAGGCCGCTGAAGTTTTGGCCCAAGCTTATTATAGCAACCCGCTTCCGCTACACGCCTTCGGCAAAATGAAGCGCAGCAAACGCCTAATTAAAGTGCGCCGCATATATCGTGGCATCGTTGAGTCGGGGCTACTTATTGGCCACGTATATGTTGTGCGGCGCCAGGGAGTGATAGCAGGAATTGCTGTCGCCTACTCTCCCAACGCAAACGCTCGGCCGCTCGCAATGAAGCTGCTTCACGCTGCTACTGTAACCTCAACCGGCGTACGCGGAGCAATTGCCTATTCCCAGTTTTCGAAGCACATAGCTCAATTTAAGCCGACGACTCCACACTGGCATTTAGTCGCTGTTGGGGTTGCTCCCGGTTTCCAGCGTCAAGGCATTGGACAAGCCTTGGTTCAGCATTTCAATCGAATCGCAGACAAGGATGGCACCCCCTCGTTCCTAACCACCGCAAGGGAAGATCAGGTTCCGTTCTATAACGCCTTAGGGTACAAAGTCACCCGCTTAGCTGCCGTACCTAGAATGGAAGAGATTGTTGTCAGGGCGATGAATAGAGACGCCGAAGCCTAAGCGCTGACGAGTACAAGCGATATTTGGATACAAAAAAACCGGCTAAAGCCGGTTTTTTTGTGACAGAAACGAAGCTCTGCTTTTACTTCAGGCCGCCGTGCTGCTTAGAGAAGTAAATTGCCAAACCTTCAATGTCTGAGTCGGTCAAAGCGCCAGCTAATCCTTTCATAATTGGATTGTTGCGCTCGCCTGTTTTGTACGCTTTCAACGCGTGCTCAAGATAGCCGCGATGCTGGCCAGCAAGTACTGGAAAAGTAGGAATCGTGCTCACTCCACCTTCTCCGTGACAACCAACACACTGTTGAGCAGTCTCTTCTGCAGGAGCGGTGTGAATTGCCGGTGCGTGGCTTGCTTCCTGGTTCGCGTCGCCAGAAGCAATGGCGGAAAGTGACACGGCGAAAAGAGCTGTTATTAAAATCTTTTTCATATTTACTCCGCCCTTCTAGCGTGGGTCTTGTGAATGACTTGAGAAGTACGCGGCGATGTCAGCCATGTCTTGGTCGGTCAAATTGCTAGCTTGTGATTGCATAGTCGGATGCGTGCGGTCGCCTTTTTTGTAGCTTTGAAGCGCAGCAACAAGGTATGCATCATGCTGCCCCCAAAGAGTCGGGACGCGGTAGGTAGGGTATACGTTGAAATAACCTTCAACGCCGTGGCAGCCAAGGCATGTATAGCCTTTTTTGGCACCAACTTCAGCGTTTCCTTCAGCAAATGCAGCGCCAGAAACAGCGAGGGCTACTGCTGCGGCAACAAGTGATTTTCTAATCATCATCCAGTTCCAGAGTGACTTCCGACCAAACAGATCGGAGAAATAGGGGCGGCATTTTAGCTTGTTGGCACGTTTCAAGCAAAGTATTCAGAAAATTCGTTCAGCTAAAACTGCCTATGTAGCCGACAGCACTAGCAGCGGCTGCAATTGCAGCCACCTCTGCGAGGGGCCACCATATCTGTTTTTTCCAAGCTGCCCAAGTAGTTAGCGCCAAACCCACAACAAATCCGGCGAGTAAAGCGGTAAACACTAGCAGTCCATGAAACTCATCAACCGTAACAGTAGGTTCGCCGAGCAAAGTCCAATAAATAACGTCAACAACCAACATTATCAGCAGCATGCTGCCAAAAAATATCGCTAACGCCCAGTTAATCCAAAAAGCAGGAGAGTAGATTGACACAATTTCCTCAGGGGAGAACAGCAAAATTTAGGCCTATAGTTTAACCGCTATGGCGACCATTTGGAGCAACATTCAGCAGCGCCGCGACAGGAGGATAATTTTGTAAGAGAGCAACTAGGGATTCGGGATGCTCCTGAGTAAAACAATGACCGCCGTCGGCGCCTACAACGAAAATGTAAGCATTTTGCGCAGCCGCTTGACGCAAATTGGGCTCTAAGAAGGGCAGTGATTGTTTGCCATAGATTGCCAATGTGGGAGTAGTCAACGAGCGAATGGCGGGCCAATGGTCGGTGGGCTTTTGCGAGAAAATCGCTGCTTCCATCCACGGTGGGCATCTAAGCGAACAGCTCCCGTTGGAATTACACTCAAGTACCGCGTTTATATAGGCCTCCAGTCCATCGGGATGCCACGTGGAAAGTGATTTTCGCCCATTGAAGTATTCGAAAGCGGCTTCGCGGTTCGGCCAATCAGTACTTCGTTGCAATGCTTGATTAGCAAGCGGACTAAGCGACTCCCCAGCGTCGTAGTGTCGCTGGACGAGTATGAACTGCTCTGGGTTGAGTAAAACAGGATCAAGCAGCACCACTGCATCGAAGGCCTCGGGATTCTCGGCAGCATAACAAAGCGTCAACATCGCCCCAAAGCTATGACCGATCGCTATACGTTTACGATCGCCAAAAAGGTGGCTGTTACGATCTATAACCGTTCCAATCCTCGCAGCGCTTAGCTCCAAGCCGACAAAGTTTGC
>JBLHFB010000164.1:0-4388 GCA_047614865.1 Gammaproteobacteria bacterium
GCCGGAGGCTGGTTTCCCTTCCATAACAAAGTATCTACTTGTGACTCCAAGCAAATACAAAAAACGATTACTACGTTCGCGCCGTGACGAAATTCTTGGCGTGATTATCGAAATGGTTGAAGCGGGCGATCTGGAAGGGTTTAGCTTGCGCGGCGTCGCCAAATCAATTGGCATGGATGCAACCACGCTTAATCATCATTTTGGCAGCTGGGCAGACTTGTCGCTGCTGCTGATTCAAACGCTAGCAAGCAACAGGCTTGGCCGCCTGGAGCGCAGTTTAGAGAACCTCAATGCAATAGAACATCTGCCCAGTTTTCTGCGTGGCAACCTCAGTCCTAAAGTTAGCAAACAGCTTAAGTCGGTTTGGCAATGGGCGGTTGCTTGGTCTATTGCAGAGCAGGGTGCGTTTGCCAAAGTACTTATGGCTCATCAAATCCAGCTGGCGAAACTAGTCGGAAAACGGCTTCAAGCAATTGGTATTGAACCGGGCACTGCTGTTGCGCTTGCCGATATTGTTGTCGTGCTGGATGGTGGCGTTACCGTAACGGGGGGGCTCAGCAATGGTGCTGCCGCATCGTTGGAAATGCTCTCGTCAAGCACGCTGGGCGAACGTAAGCTGGGCAACGAAAAGCCTTTAGATACTCAGCAAATGGCGCTCACTTGGTAGCCTGCCGAAATAGTTTATGCACTGATGAGACCTTTACATTGCTCGTGCCTCACCCCAAAACAAACGAACTACAATTATGAGAAATTTATCCCCGGTATCGTTCTTCACTACAGAGCAGGCGTTAAGCGTCAGTGTGCTTGGCCGTAAATATCATAGGCACTCGGTTGTTGGATCAGAAAATATTCCTGAAGACGGCTCTTGGCTGATGATTACCAACCACTCACTCGCCACCTATGAAAACATGATGATGACAAATCACGTGCTCGAGAAAACTGGCCGAATCGTCCGCTCTCTTGGTGACCGAGCTATTTTCAAAATCCCGGTCTATCGTGAATATTGCGTGGCGACGGGAGTAGTCGAAGGCAGCAATAAAATCGCCAACCAATTGCTAGACGACGGCGAAATAGTAATGATCTCGCCTGGCGGGATGGCTGAGGCGTTGCGTCCCTCTGAGCAGAAACGCACCTTAATGTGGGAAACCCGCAAAGGCTTTGTGCGCTTGTCAGTTCGTAAGCAAGTGCCGCTGGTTTTGTGCGCCTGCCCCGCCGCCGACGATATTTTTGATATTCCTAAGTCAAAACTCAGTGATGCAATTTACGACAGATTCCGCATGCCCTTCGCGATTCTAAAAGGTCGCGGGGGCCTGCCATTCCCTAAACCAGTGAAGCTAACTCACTATGTTGCTAAGCCATTTTCACCACGGCCAGTAGACGAAAGCGACAAGCCTGCATTTGATGCTGAAGTAGATCGCCTGCATGCTGAGGTTTCAGCGCATATGCAATCGATGCTCGATAACCCAGGTTCGGGCGTCTAGACTGCTGCTGTAGCAGCGAAAGAATAATAATACGGAGACGAAAATGAAAAGAATTATTGGGTTGTTGTCGGTAAGTGCACTGTTGCAAGCATGCGGTGAGACGCCTTACGTGGCAGAAAAAGGTGCAAATGAGCAAGGTCATATCGCCCCTTCGGCTACAACGGTAAGTGCCAACAAAGCGGTTCTTGATCTTCTGCCTTTTGAAAATACCCACGACTTTGACTTGGCAACCAGAGGGCTAATTGCCACGCCAGATTCGATTGAAATCAAGCGTGCAGATAACGGCAAAGTTATCTGGAGCCAAGATCGTTACGAGTTTTTACGCGGCAAGTCAGCGCCCGACTCGGTCAACCCCAGCCTTTGGCGGCAGTCGCAGCTAAACGCGATAAACGGCCTGTTTAAGGTAGAAGAGGGTATCTACCAGCTGCGTGGGTTTGATCTCGCCAATATGACGCTGATTGAGGGCGACACGGGCTGGATTATTGTTGATCCACTCACCACAGCAGAAAACGCCAGCTTTGCTTGGCAGTTTGCGATGAAGCACCTACCGAATAAGCCGGTGTCAGCGATTTTGTACACACATAGTCACGTAGATCATTTTGGCGGCGTATTAGGCATTATAAGCGCCGAGCAAGCCGCAGCCAACGGCGTTCGAATTATTGCACCCGCTGGCTTTTCAGAAGAAGCCACCAGCGAAAACGTGATGGCTGGTTTAGCAATGAACCGCCGAGCTGAATACCAATACGGCAACGCTTTAGCACGTAATGAGCGCGGTCATGTCGGTTTGGGGTTAGGTCAAGAAGTCCCATTTGGCGGACAGATTGGTTTTCTCGAGCCAACAGAAACCCTCGACGGTGACAGCGATAAGTTGGAAATTGATGGCGTACCGTTTGAGTTCAAGTATGCACCTAACTCAGAAGCGCCAGCAGAATTTGTTTTTTGGTTGCCAGAGCACAAAGCCTTCTGTGGCGCAGAAGTGGTCTCCCGCACCATGCACAATGTTTACACCTTGCGCGGCGCCAAAGTGCGTGATGCCTTGAGCTGGAGCAACCACATCGGTTCATTCGCCGAGCGTATGGATGGAACCGAAACCTATTTCGGCAGCCACCATTGGCCTATCTGGGGAAACCCTGAAATTGTTGATTTTCTAGAGAAGCAGCGCGACACCTACAAATTTATCCATGACCAATCACTACGAATGGCTAATGCCGGATTCACGCCGCGGGAAATTGCCGAAGCGATCGAGCTGCCTAAGCCCTTGGCCCAAGAGTTTTTTAACCGCGGTTACTACGGCACGATCAAACATAACGCCAAGGCTGTATATCAGTACTACTTTGGCTGGTACGACGGAAACCCCGCCAATCTCGATCCCTTGCCCCCGAAACCAGCAGGTGACAAATACGTTACCGCCTTCGGTGGGGCCAATAAGGTATTGGCGTTAGGCCAGAAAGCTTACGACGACGCAGAGTATCGCTGGGCATCAGAACTGCTGAATCACCTGGTTTTTGCAGATGACAGCAACCAAGCGGCCCGCCAGCTTCTTGCCCGGGTTTATGACCAAATGGCATATAGGGCCGAATCTGGCCCTTGGCGTGCTGTGTACCTGTCAGCAGCATTTGAACTACGCCACGGCGCTGCCGCTGGCGGCGTGAATCCAGCAGACGCGATTGGCCTGCTTGCAGCGATTCCAGTCGATAAGTTCTTTGATTCAATGGCTGCACGTCTACTGCCGGACAAGGCTGAGGGCGAAGAGATTAGCGTGAATATCGTGTTTACAGACCTAAATCAAGGCGCGCATCTTTGGGTTAAAAACAGTGTAATGCATCACCGGCCATACACCGGCCAAAAAGCGGCAGCCACGCTTGAGCTAACCCACCCTCTGTTTATGAAAGTGGCGACCAATACCGCCGATTTGAAAACCACTTTGTTTTCAGATGATCTGAACATTAAAGGTAGCAAGCTTACGATGCTCAAGTTCTTGAGCATGCTCGACAAGCCAGAAGGCCGATTTAATATCGTCACGCCATAGTATCGATAGACGCGCGAAACCAAAAAGGCCAGAGCATTGCTCTGGCCTTTTTGGTTTGGGGCTGTAGCGGTGACGCTATTTGTCTGGCTTGGTATCCGGATTAGCAGCGGCATCATCCCAGTTGATTGCCCCAAGAATCAGAATCGCTAACTGCGAGTTCATCTCTGCGACTATGTCGGTAATTTCGCGCGGCTTGTTTGTTGGCAAGTCCAGTATGTCTGGCACCAAGTTAATCGCCAGCGAAATAACAATTGAAGCAACCCGCTGTAAATCAGATTGGGTCATATGCGGCAGGGCATTCATTAGCCGCAAGTCAGAGGCTAGCTCGGTAACGAAGTAGCTGGTCTGGTTGCGGATAGCGGCTCGAATTCTCGCAGAGCCACCAACCCGTTCGCGTGCCAAAAGAAGCCACGAAGCACGATTTTCCAGCACGTTGTTTACAAACAAGGCGGTGGATTTGGAGATCATCTCGGGTGACTTGCCGTTTTTACGTACGTCTCGTAACAAGCGCCGAAGGCCGTCGCTTGACTCTTCAAGCACCGCTAAGCCAAGCTCTTCTAAGTCGGTAAAGTGACGATAGAACGCGGTGGGGCTAACGCCTGCGAGCTTGGTCACTTCACGCAAGCTAAGGCCAACCATTCCGTGTCGTTCCGAATCGATCCGTTGCAGCGCGGCATCAATAAGCTTTTGTCGCGTGTCGCCACGAGTAACTTTGGCTTTCTTAGTGTCGGCGTCGGTCTCGGTTTCAGTCTCGGTGACTTCGGCGCTGCGGCTGCGGCTGCGGCTCAAGCGAGAGCGTTTCTTTTCTGCTGTCATAGGTGGAATGTTAACACGTGTATCAATCCGTAGTTAAATCTTCACTTATAGTTCACTTAAGA
>JBLHFB010000165.1:0-4378 GCA_047614865.1 Gammaproteobacteria bacterium
TCTTCGGTTTCAGCGTAGACCATGTTGAATACCCCGGCGTTGCAAACCAACACGTCTATTGACGACCAATTTAGTGAGTCAGCGAAGCCACGAATGCTGGCAAAGCTTGCCAAGTCGATTACTAAGCTACTTACGCTCGCGTTCGGGTGGATTTTGCTAATGCTGTCGCAAGCGGTTTCAGCTTTAGCTTGATCGCGGCAGGCCAGAACTACTTCCGCTCCTTGCCCCGCAAGCGCGGTTGCCGCAGCAAACCCGATCCCGCTATTGCCGCCAGTGATAATGACTTTCTTTCCCGTAAGCGAAATGCCCTCCAGTACTTGCTGAGCGGTTGTTTTTGAATTGAACGACGACATATCGGTGGCCTAAGTTTATGGGTTTGGAAGGAAGTGCTGATGGTACGGCAACAAGCAATGTGTTTTAAAGAAAGCGAATCACTTCTTTACTCACCAAACTGGGAGCGAAAATTACCAGCGGCTGAAAACAAAGAAGGCCAGTATCTTTCGATACTGGCCTTCTTCTTGATGCAAACTTTAACTACGAGCTAACTAGCCGCGCTTGTCTTGCTCAATCAAAGCATAAGCACTGTGATTGTGAATCGATTCAAAGTTCTCTGACTCAACTACATAAGCCAGTACGCGATCTTCTGCGTTTAGGCGTGCCGCTACGTCGCGCACGATGTCTTCAACAAACTTAGGGTTGTCGTAGGCACGTTCGGTTACGTATTTTTCGTCTGGGCGCTTAAGAATCGCAAATAGCTCGCATGAGGCTTCGCTCTCGGCGATGTCGATCAGGTCTTCAATCCACAAGGTGCCTTTGCTGAGATCGGCGACTGCGTTCATAGTGATGTGTGAACGTTGGTTGTGAGCGCCGTATGCTGCGATTTTCTTAGAGCATGGGCAGAGGCTAGTGGCTGCTACAACGACTTTAACGCGTATTTCGATGTCGTCGCCATGCTTTTCGCCGATCAGGGTTACATCGTAGTCCAGCAAGCTTTGCACGCCGCTTTCCGGAGCTGTCTTTTTAACGAAGAACGGGAAGCTCATTTCGATGTGGCCGGATTCGGCCTCGAGCTTTTCATTCATTTCGCCAATCATTGCTCGGAAAGAATCAACGGTGATTTCGTAGTCGTGGCTGTTGAGTATTTCAATGAAACGCGACATATGCGTGCCCTTGAATTCTTTAGGCAGATTCACGTACATATTGAAGTTAGCAACCGTGCCTTGCTCGCGGCCATCGCGGCCCATGATGCGAACAGGGTGGCGAATGTCTTTGATGCCCACTTTGTTGATGGCTATTTCACGGGTATCAGCGCGGCCTTGAACGTCTTCAATAGGGCTTTGCGAGGCGGTATCTGGGAGATTATCAGCTGTCATGTGGGGGATCGTTGAATGGCTAGAGAGTTATATGATGTGGGCACTTGTGAAATTTTCAAGTGGCTTAGCTTAGATTAAGGCGAGTTTCGATCGCGGCTTGGATCTGCTCGCTGTCTAATCCTACATCAGCTAGTACTTCTTCCCGAGAGCCGTGCTCAACACATTCATCAGGAAGCCCAAGATTAAGCACCGTGGCAGAAATGCCCGCTGCATGAAGAAATTCATTTACTGCGCTGCCAGCACCGCCGGCAACAACATTGTCTTCTACAGTCACGAGTAAGTCATGACTGGCTGCCAGCTCGGTTAGTAGTTGGCCGTCAAGTGGTTTAACAAAGCGCATGTTTACCAAAGTAGCATCTAAGGCGTTGGCTACGGGAGTGGATACGCTAAGCATAGACCCAAAGCCGAGAATAGCGATCTTTTTGCCGTCGCGTTTGATTTCGGCTTTACCAACCGGCAATACTGCCATCTCAGTAGTTATTGCTTCACCAGGGCCATTGCCCCGTGGGTAACGAACCGCGGTAGGACCATCAATTGACCAAGCGGTGTAGAGCATTTGTCGACATTCGTTTTCGTCGGCAGGTGCCATGATTACCAGGTTTGGCAGGCAGCGCATAAAGCTCAGATCGTACGAGCCAGCGTGGGTTTGGCCGTCTGGACCGACTATTCCGGCGCGATCAATTGCGAAAACAACGGGCAGATTCTGGATTGCCACGTCATGAACTAGCTGGTCGTAACCGCGTTGTAAGAAAGTCGAGTAAATCGCAACAATCGGTTTAAGACCATCACATGCCATTCCTGCCGCCAGTGTCACTGCGTGTTGTTCTGCGATAGCTACGTCAAAGTAGCGGTCTGGATATTTTTGTGAGAACTCAACGAGGCCAGAGCCTTCCCGCATCGCCGGAGTAATACCCACCACGCGGTGATCTTGCTTGGCAATGTCACATAACCAATCGCTGAACACGCTGGTGTAGCTCTTGCCAGTGATTGGCTTCTTTGCGACTTCGCCAAGCGCTTGATTAAAGCCGCTAACTGCGTGCCAGCCAATCGGGTCGGCTTCGGCAGGCGCGTAGCCTTTGCCTTTTTTGGTGACAATATGAAGAAATTGCGGACCTTCTAGGTCGCGCATATTGCCGATGGTTTCGACCAGCAAGGGAAGGTCGTGACCATCTATGGGACCAATGTAGTTAAATCCGAGTTCTTCGAATAAAACGCTTGGGGTAGCCATGCCTTTTAGAAACTCTTCAGAACGGCGAGCAAACTCCCATCCGGTTTGGGTGCCAGATAAGACTTTTTTGCCCGAATTACGAAGCATTTCGTAACTCCGGCTAGACAGCAGCTTGGCAAAGTATTTGTTGAGAGCGCCAACGTTCTCGGAGATCGACATTGCATTATCGTTAAGCACTACCAGCATATTAGGGCGTAGGCTGCCCGCGTGGTTAAGCGCCTCAAAGGCCATACCGGCGGTGATCGCTCCGTCGCCAATCACGGCGCATGTGCGGCGCTCGCTGCCTAGTTGTTGAGCGGCAAGTGCCATGCCCAGCGCAGCGGCAATCGATGTGCTGGAGTGCCCCACGCCAAAAGTGTCGTATTCACTCTCGCTTCGCTTAGGGAAAGGCGACAAGCCGCCTTTACGGCGAATGGTGTGAAGTTGTTCGCGGCGGCCAGTGAGAATTTTATGCGGGTACGCTTGGTGGCCAACATCCCAAACCAATTTGTCGTCTGGTGTGTTGTACACGTAGTGCAGCGCTACCGTTAATTCAACTGTCCCTAAACCGGCGGCAAAGTGTCCGCCGCAATGGCTAAGGGTTTGAATCAGGTAGCTTCTAACTTCGTCAGCCACTTGGCCGAGCTGACTTTTGTCGACAGCTCTTAAATCCGCTGGCAGGCTTATGCCTTTTAGCAGCGGGAATTCGGCAAGTGAAATTCGAGTGTGACCGGTCATGCAGGGCGTTTGGTTAGATAGAAAACGTCGTGATTATAGCAGCGCGGGGTCGACAAAAAGCTGACTATTGCGACGAATTAACCGCGAGCTAACGGTGTGATGAAGGTGCCACAAAGTGACTAGCCGGCTCTAGTGAGAACGACTCACAATCATATCGGCCATATGCCTAAGCGGTTGTGCCGACTCTCCAAATACCGACAAGGCACTTATCGCACTGTCTCGCAGGTCCGAGGCGAGCTGCTGGGCGGCCTCCAGTCCCATTACTGATACGTAAGTGGGCTTGTCTAAGGCAGCATCAGCGCCTTGTTGTTTGCCCAACGTGGCTGTGTCGCTGACTACATCCAATACATCGTCCTGTACTTGAAAAGCCAGACCAATATCACGTGCGTATTGGTCCAACGCTTCAAGCTGGCTGGCAGGCAGGTTGCTTGCAGCATCGGCAGCCAGCATCACCGCTGCCCAAATTAATGCACCGGTCTTTTTGCCGTGCATTTCTCGTAGCTGCGATTCATCTAGCTTTTGACCTTGAGCAGCTAAGTCAATGGCTTGACCTCCAGCCATGCCAAGTGAACCTGAGGCTTCGCCAAGACGCACAATCATTTTTACCTGCGCGGCTGCAGAGCCAATTTGTTGGTCTTTGCCCAAAATTTCGAATGCGTAGGCTTGCAAGGCATCGCCCGCTAGGATTGCTACCGCTTCGTCGAACTGCTTGTGGCAGGTAGGGCGGCCGCGGCGTAGGTCGTCGTCGTCCATTGCGGGGAGATCATCGTGGATTAGCGAATAACCATGAATCATTTCCACCGCCGCCGCCGCAGTGTCAACCTTTTCGGCAGCCAAACCTATGGTTTCAGCAGTCGCGTACATCAACAATGGTCGGACACGTTTGCCGGGCCCCAGTACAGCGTAACGCATGGCCGTATGTAATCTGCTGGGGTGAACCGCATCGCTGGGAAGCCACTGGTCCATAACCCGATGATTGCGCTGCTGGTAGCTTTTTAGGCGACTTGTAAAGCTCATTAGACGTCTGCTTTAAAGTCTTCTAAATCACCTGATGCAGTAA
>JBLHFB010000166.1:0-4372 GCA_047614865.1 Gammaproteobacteria bacterium
AGCATACAAAACTTTTCCATCGTAATCATTGGAACAGGTTTCTAGGGCCTAGGCATGGCGATAAAATTGATCGAACAAGGGCACAGAGATTTCATCATCTTGGAGCGCAGAGGTCATGTCGGCGGCACATGGCGCGACAACACCTATCCCGGTGCCGCTTGTGATGTACCGTCGGTGCTGTACTCCTTCTCATTTGAGAAAAATCCCAATTGAAGTCGCACCTTCCAGTCGCAGCCTGAGTTGTACGAATGCCTTAGTAAGGTACCCGATAAATACCAGCTGCGTCCTCACATTCACTTTGACGAAGCCATGGAGCAAATGGTTTGGGATGAACATGCCTCCACGTGGACTGTGTCCACGGCCAAAGGAACATATGTTGCCGACGTAGTTATTGCCAGCACTGGCAGCCTAGTAGAAGCCAAGCCCGCTAACATTAAAGGCGCTGAAAGCCCTACTGGTGCTCATTTTAATTCGTCCCAGTGGGATCACCAACAGAGCTTATAAGGCAAAAATGTTGCTGTGATCGGCAGCGGCGCCTCTGCAATCCAATTTGTGCCCGAGGCAGCCAAACAGGCGGCCCGCATAGACGCATACCAGCGCACACCTAATTGGATTATTCCTCGCCCCGACAAAGCCATTGGGCCAAGGCAGCAATGGCTGCTTGCCAATGTGAGGCTATATCAGCAGTTCAAGCGATTTGTGACGTACCTGACCAACGAAAGCCGGATCTTGGGGATTGTGATTAACCCAAGCTTTTTGACGGGCTTCAGGTTTATTGCCGAACGCCATTTGTACAAGCAAGCCGCCGACCCAGCCCTGCGTGCAGCGATGCTGCCGAATTACGCGATCGGCTGTAAACGCATCCTGATATCCAATGACTGGTATCCGGCAATCTGCCGCGACAACGTTGACCTGATAACTAATGGGATTGAAGAAATTCGCCCCAATAGCATTGTGACTGTCGACGGCACTGAGCGCGAGATCGACGCAATCGTTTGGGGTACTGACTTCTACGCCACCGAAAACCCAATCGCCGAGAAAATTGTCGGCATGCAAGGCGTAAAACTCTCCGAAGCATGGGCAAATGGCGAATATGCCTATAAAGGGACAGCCGTCTCTGGCTTCCCTAACTTATTCTTTATCGTGCGCCCCAAAATCGCCCTTGGGCAAACCTCAATGGTGCTGATGACTGAGGCGCAAATTACCTAAATCCGAAAGGCCATGCAGTGGAAACGCAACAACGGCATCAAACAAATCGAAGTGAAGGAAGATTCCGAGAGGCCCTACAACGAAAAGCTGCAGAAGCGCCTAGGCGGCTCGGTTTGGGCAACCGATTGCGACTCTTGGTACAAACGCAAGTCTGGAAAGATCATCGCACTGTGGCCGGATTTCACTTTCCGTTTCCGCAATCTCTCTAAAGATTTTGATCAGCAGCTCTACAAAAGCAGCTAGCTCGACTCACAAGCTACGCACGCCAACTAAAACGCCAGCAATTCTGCTGGCGTTTTAGTTTTAGGACAGCAGCCAAGCGGCTAGGCAGCCGACTGAATCTCAGACACCATCAAATCACTAAAAACACCCAAGTGATGACCTGAATCACCAAACGCCGTGTTGATAAGTGTAAGACGCTTGAAGTAATGACTCACGTTCAGCTCGTCCGTAACTCCGATCCCGCCGTGCAGTTGGACTGCCTGCTGACCCACATAGGTGGCCGCCTCTCCTACCCGCGATTTAGCCGCGGCTATAATCTTGGCCCGTTGAGCTGGTGCCGCACTAACAATCGCATCAGTCGCCAACAAGGCCATAGAGCGCCCCTGTTCACGGTGCATTGCCATATCCGCCAAGCGATGTTGCAACGCTTGGAAACCGCCCAAAGGCATATTGAACTGTTTGCGAGTGCCTAGATATTCGGTGGTGAGGTTAACCAGTGTATCCATAATTCCCACAGCTTCGGCACACACAGCGGCAATTGCCACTTCGGTGATAGCTTCAATAGCGGCGTAGGCATGACCTTCGGTACCGAGCATATCCACTTCGTTGATCGCAACGTTAGTCAGGGTAACTTCAGCGGCAGGTTGGCCGTCGTAGTTCACATAACCTTGCACGGCCAAGCCTTCGGCAGCGGCATCAACAACAAACAGTGAAATGCCTTCTTTGTCGCCAACATTGCCTGAGGTACGAGCAGAAACAATAATTTTATCGGCTTGCTCCGCACCCAAAACAACCACCTTTTGGCCATTAAGCACGTAGCCCTCACCTAGCGCAGCTGCAGTGGCTTCAACATAACTCAGGTTGTAACGCGCCTTAGCTTCACTATGGGCAAAGGCTAGCTTGGTTTCGCCAGCAGCCACACCGGGAAGAATCGCAGCCTTTTGTTCAATACTTCCTGCGGCAGCTATGAGTCCAGCACCAAGCACTACCGTCGCCAAATACGGTTCGGTCAGCATTCCTTTGCCAAGCTCTTGCATGATCACCAAGGTATCGACGCTATTGCCGCCCAGTCCGTCGTATTCCTCGGGAATGGTCATCGCAAACACGCCCATCTCGGCAAGCTGAGTCCATACGCCTGGGTCAAACCCACCTTTAGTAGCGATATTCTCGCGGCGAGTGTCAAAGTCGTAGCCTTTAGACACGAAGCGTGAAATGAGGTCAGCAAGCTGCGTTTGTTCTTCCGTATATTTAAAATCCATTACTAAGCTCCTGCCGCCGCGGCCATCATGCCGAACACGATATTTTTCTGAATTTCGTTAGAACCACCGTAAATTGTGGTTTTACGCATATTGAAGTACTGCCCAGCATGCGGCACTGATTCCTCAGGGCCGGCCACAAACCCATCCCAAGCTGCATCATGGGCATTGGGCTGATACGGCATACCGTAGTAACCAGCAGTCTCCATTTGCAACTCAGTCAGCCACTGTTGGATTTCAGAGCCTTTAATCTTGAGTAGCGAGGCTTCTGGACCCGGTGCGGGGCGCTCGGAATTAGCCGCTAATACACGAAGGTTAGTGATTTCTAGCGCCATAAGCTCAATCTCAAGCTTGGCAACTTTGTCGGCGAAACGAGGGTTTTCGATTAGCGGGCGGCCGCCATCATCTGCTTTAACGGCAAAACCCTTAAGCCTTTGCAGCTCTAGCTTGGATTCTGCAACACCGGCAATATTGGTACGTTCGTGGCCAAGTAAGTATTTGGCGTAGGTCCAACCTTTGTTTTCTTCGCCGACTAAGTTTTCAATCGGCACCTCTACGTCGTCGAAAAATACTTCATTCACTTCGTGCTCGCCGTCTAACATGATGATTGGACGAACAGTGATGCCCGGGGTCTTCATGTCGATTAGCAAAAACGAGATGCCACGTTGCTTTTTAGCATCGGGATCAGTACGTACCAAGCAGAAAATCCAGTCAGCAAACTGACCCAGCGTAGTCCACGTTTTTTGGCCATTAACAATGTAGTTATCGCCAACTCGCTCGGCCTTGGTCTTCAGCGAGGCAAGGTCAGAGCCAGCGCCAGGTTCAGAGTAACCTTGGCACCACCAATCTTCGCCACGCAGAATCCGCGGCAAGAAGAATTCTTGCTGTTGCTGATTACCAAACGCCATGATCACAGGAGCGACCATCTTCAAGGAAAACGGCAGAGTGGAGGGCGCACCGGCCGCTGCTCGTTCTTCATCAAAAATATACTGCTGAGTAACAGTCCAGCCAGTACCGCCAAACTTCTCAGGCCAATCTGGTGCTATCCAGCCCTTATTGAAGAGGATTTTGTGCCAACGGGTCAACCCTTCTGCGCTGAAACGATGCTTCTGAAGCTTGTTCTGGCGAAGGTCTTCTGGCAACTCAGATTCGAAGAATGCTCTCACTTCCTGACGGAACGCTTCTTCTTCAGCGTTAAAACTTAGGTTCATTGCTTATGTCTCTTTTTTGTAAGTGAGCAACATTAGCACAACTTAATTTAGGGTAAGGTGAAAAAGGTGACACCACCTTGCTGTAAAGTAAAGTGCTCAAACTAACCAGAAAATTCCTATGTCAAAAACCTCAAACAACGCCATTTCAACGCTTGAAGGCTCCCTAGAAGAACTAGAAAAGCTAGTTACTCAGCTAGAGCGCGGCGACGGTTCGCTAGATGACGCGCTGAAACAGTTTGAGCGTGGAATTCAGTTGACTCGCGAATGCCAAACCGCCCTGAAAGAAGCGGAACAGAAAGTCAAAATCCTTACTGCATCAGGTGATTTAGAAGACTTTAAAGCAGACGCCTAATGAGCTTTACAAGTCGCCTAAAAAGCTACCAGCAGCGCAATCATCGGGTTATGGACCAGTGGCTTCCCAGCGATGCGGTTCACCCCAGCAGATTACATACGGCCATGCGTTACGCTGTACTG
>JBLHFB010000167.1:0-4347 GCA_047614865.1 Gammaproteobacteria bacterium
TCTGTGGTGTTAGCGGAGGTACACTAAGTGGCTCGAATGGTACTACTGCTGACGGAACAGATACTCAGGTTGTTGACACTGGGCCTCAACCGGGGACCCTCAAACTGGCGAGCCAAAACAGCCAAATTCCATCTGATAGCTCAACAGGGAAATTGCTCTCAGCGATAGTTCGAGACTCAAACAACAATTTCTTGAGCGGAATAAAGGTTACATTCGAATCGAATTCAGGTGGAATTCAGTTGGAGAATGGAGGTGTCACTGATGCCTTAGGGCGTGCCACTGCTCGGGTCGACGGCACCGAAGCTAGTGACAGTGCGGTTGGTATTTTGTTAGTGCTCTCGGATGACGTGGCAAATGCTGCTATACGGCCGCCCAACCAAGACAGCCCCTTTGGCCCCGGTTATTGCTAGTAGCTAATGCACAACCATAAGGCGATCATTCTTGTCGGCCCCATGGGCGCCGGGAAAACAACAATTGGCCGGCGACTGGGCAAGTTGCTTGGCCGGCTGTTCGTCGATTCGGACCATGAAATCGAAGCCCGAACCGGTGTCGAAATAGCTTACATCTTTGAAAAAGAGGGTGAGGTTGGTTTTCGGGAGCGGGAGCATTCGGTTATTGATGAATTGCTTTCGTTGCCAGATGTGGTTTTGGCCACTGGTGGCGGGGCAGTGGGCTCTGAAAAAACTCGAGCGAGCCTTCAGGCTCGAGGGATTGTGATTTATCTTCAAACCACGGTTAATCAACAGTTAGAGCGGACAGCTAATAGCACCCATCGGCCACTTTTGCGGACGGCTAACCCCCGCCAAAAATTGACCGATTTGCTTGAGATCCGAGACCCACTTTATCGGGAGGTAGCCGATCTCGTCGTTGATACCAGCAGTAAAAACTCCAATATGATTTGTAAAGAAATCGTCGCTCGTCTCGACGCAATGAGTAGCTAATGAAAACCTTAAATGTCGATCTGGGTGGCCGTAGTTACCCCATATTCATCGGCTCTGGCCTAATCTCTCAATCAGCACTATTTTCTCCTTACATTAAAGGCAGGCAAGTGCTGGTTGTTACTAATGAGACAGTCGCTCCACTTTACTTAGATCAGCTGTTAAGCAGCTTGGCTGCCTACCAGGTTGATGTTGTTATGCTGCCTGATGGCGAAAAATTTAAAACGCTTGATGTTCTCAGCACCATCTACGATGTGGCGATGGAAAAGCGTCACAATCGAACCACCACGTTTATTGCTTTAGGCGGCGGCGTAGTTGGTGATATGTGTGGTTATGCCGCAGCATCCTACCAGCGCGGCGTAAACTTCATCCAAGTGCCAACCACCTTGCTCTCGCAAGTCGATTCTTCAGTAGGCGGAAAGACTGGAGTGAATCATCCGCTCGGCAAAAATATGATTGGAGCATTCCATCAGCCCCAAGCGGTGATCGCCGATATAGATTCCCTAGGCACCTTGGATGATCGTGAGCTTGCGGCGGGCCTAGCCGAGGTAATTAAATACGGATTACTCGGCGATATTGGCCTTCTATCTTGGCTAGAGTCCAATATAGATGTTCTCAATCAGCGAGACCCAGAGCTCCTCGCTGAAGCCGTCGCTAGATCATGTCAAAACAAGGCCGACATTGTTGCTCAAGACGAGCGTGAATCAGGAAAACGAGCGCTACTAAACTTCGGACACACTTTCGGTCACGCTATTGAAACTACGATGGGCTACGGCCAATGGCTTCATGGCGAGGCAGTAGGGGCTGGCATGGTTTTGGCTGCAGATATCTCTGCTCGCTTGGGCTGGATAACATCTAACGACTCCGAGCGAGCAACGCGGTTAATAAGTCGCGCACGGCTACCTGTGGTACCGCCAAGCACGATGACTGTTGAGCAATTTCTAGACGCAATGGCAGTCGACAAAAAGGTAATTGACGGAAGCTTGCGACTGGTTCTTTTGAAAGCGCTGGGCGAGGCCGTTGTAACCAGTGATTTCGAGAAATCCAAATTGATAGATGCTCTAAACGCGGCGCTAAGTTAGCCACCACTGCGTGGCACACTTGAGGCGAATAAAATTCATCGAACAGTTGTTCGCTGCAATTGAAAAAATAGCGTTGTTTTGGCATAATGGCCCGCCTTTTGCAGGCTACCAAGTAGGCTGCGCCATATAGATCAATGGCTTAATAAAGGCTTAAGCGTGCAGCTAGGTTCTAGTTTGCGCAATGCACCCACTTAATTCAGGACGAACCCATGGCACATTTCTCTGGTGGCATGCAAAACACCCTCTACCGACCAGAATTTGAGCGCGATAACTGTGGCTTCGGCCTGATCGCGAATATGGACGGCGATGCTAGCCACTGGCTAGTTAACACCGCTATCGAAGCGCTAGAGCGGATGACACACCGTGGCGGCATTGCCGCCGACGGTGTAACCGGGGACGGCTGTGGCCTGCTCCTCGCAAAACCGGATAGCTTCTTGCGCACCGTCGCAGCCGAGCTAGGCATTCCGGTAGCCGACCAATACGCAGTCGGCACTGTTTTCCTAGACCAAGACAACGGAGTGGCTGAAGCCTCCCGCAAAGTCTTCGAGGCTGAGCTAGTTGCCACCGGTGTTGAAGTTGCTGGTTGGCGTGTAGTCCCTGTAGACCCAGCGATTTGTGGTCCACAGGCGCTTGCGTCATTGCCGCAGATTGAGCAGGTTTTCGTCAACGCCCCGGCAACCATGACGGACCACCAGTTCCAGCAGAAACTATTTATCGCTCGCCGCAAGGCCGCTGTGGCGATGGTTGCTGCAGGGGACGATAGTTTCTACGTGGTTAGTCTTACGCCGCACGTGATCGCCTATAAAGGCCTGGTGATGCCTGAAGCGATTGCTTCGTTCTACAAAGATTTAGGTGATGAGCGTCTAGAGTCGAAAATCGCAGTTTTCCATCAGCGTTTTTCAACCAACACAACGCCTCAGTGGAAACTGGCTCAGCCTTTCCGTTACCTTGCTCACAATGGTGAAATCAACACCATTCGTGGCAACCGAAACTGGTCAATCGCGCGCTCGTTTAAGCTTGAAGCCGAAGGCTTGCCGATTGATGAGCTACGCCCGTTGGTTAACCTCACTGGCTCGGATTCATCCTCTCTCGACAATATGCTCGAAGTGATGCTGGCGGGTGGATTGGATATTTTCCGTTCTATGCGCATGCTTATTCCACCTGCATGGCAGAACACCTACGATATGGATCCTGATCTTCGCGCGTTCTACGAAGTGAATTCGTTCCATATGGAGCCATGGGATGGCCCTGCTGGCATCGTGCTTACTGACGGGCGTTACGCTGCATGTACTCTAGACCGCAACGGCTTACGTCCGGCGCGTTATGTCGTCACCAAGGATCGTCACATCACTTTGGCGTCAGAAGTCGGCGTTTGGGGCTATAAGCCAGAAGACGTTTTAGCTAAAGGGCGTCTCAAGCCTGGCCAAATGCTGGCTGCTGATACCCAGACTGGCGAGCTACTGCTTCCCGAAGATATTGATAACATTGTTAAATCAGGCCATCCCTATAAAGACTGGCTGAAGAAGGGCATGCGTCACCTCGAAGCATCGCTGGTCGAAGCCGATGTCGGCAATATGGAAGACGATACCTTCCAGTGCTACCAAAAGATGTTCCTGCTTTCGTTTGAAGAGCGCGACCAAGTATTGCGTGTGCTTGCCGAAGCCGGACAAGAAGCGATTGGCTCGATGGGTGATGACACGCCTTTTGCGGTTCTTTCCGAGAATCAGCGTTCCCTGTATGACTACTTCCGTCAGCAGTTTGCTCAGGTAACGAACCCTCCGATTGATCCGCTTCGCGAACAAATCGTTATGTCGCTAGAGACTAACTTTGGTCGTGAGCGCAATATATTTGATCCGGGTCCGGCACATGCAGAGCTATTAAAAGTTGGCTCTCCAGTGCTCTCGCCGAAGAAATTTCAGCAGCTTATCGCACTCGAAGACCCAGATTTCCAAAGCGTTACTATCGACCTGAACTATCCGGAAGATGGTGATCTTAAGGCTGCGATTATTTCAATTGCAGATCAAGCTGAAGCGGCAGTTCGAGCCGACAAAACAGTCGTTATATTATCTGACCGCGCTATCAAAGCAGGCCGCTTACCCGTGCATGCGCTGATGGCGACTGGTGCGGTTCATCACCGACTAGTGCAAACGGGGTTGCGTTGCGACAGCAACTTGGTTGTCGATACGGCAACCGCCCGTGACTCGCATCACTTTGCTTGTCTAATCGGCTACGGCGCGACCGCCATTCATCCGTACTTAGCCTATGAGGCGTTGCACGATATGCGTCATCGTAGCCATGAAATTACAGATGAGTACGATTCAGACCAG
>JBLHFB010000168.1:0-4307 GCA_047614865.1 Gammaproteobacteria bacterium
TAAAGCTAAGCTTCTCTGGGTCTACATCGTGGCCTTTGGCAGCACGTACCCAGCCCGACTCGGATAGAACGACTGTAACCGGCTCGCTTGGAATTAGGTCCGATGGATCAATGGCTTTGGCGAGCTCACGCTCTACAACTTCTGAGCGGCGAGCATCACCATATTCTTCAGCGTCATCTGTAATCTCTTTACGGATTAGACGTTTGAGCCTAGCGCGAGAACCCAACAAACCTTCAAGATATTTGCGTTCTTTTTCCAACTCTTCTTGCTCGCCACGAATCTTAAATTCTTCGAGCTTGGCCAGATGGCGCAGCTTTAGATCAAGAATAGCTTCGGCTTGAATGTCGCTAATCCCAAAACGAGACATCAACACCGGTTTCGGCTCGTCTTCACCTCGAATAATCGCGATCACTTCGTCAATATTGAGGAACGCAACCAATAGGCCTTCCAGAATATGTAGGCGATCACGAACTTTGCCTAAGCGGTATTCTAGGCGGCGAGTAACAGTCGAAATCCGGAAGGTCAGCCATTCATTAAGAATCGCTAGCAGGCCGCGAACCCGGGGCTTGCCGTCTAGGCCAATCACGTTGAAGTTGGCGCGGTAGCTGCGCTCAAGATCGGTGGTTGCAAACAGGTGATTCATTACCTGCTCAGAATCAACACGGTTTGACCGCAGAACAATTACCAGACGGGTTGGAAATTCGTGATCTGACTCATCCCGCAAATCCGCCACCATCGGCAATTTCTTAGCATTCATTTGAGCGGCGATTTGCTCAAGTATTTTGCTGCCCGAGACTTGGTGCGGAAGCGCATCAATCACAATAGTTTCTTTGTCTTCTAGCGTCCAACGAGCGCGAGCTCTAATACCGCCATGGCCGGTTTCGTACATTCTACGAATGTCGGCAGGCGAAGTGATGATCTCAGCGTATGTCGGATAATCCGGCGCGACAATATGCTGCATTACGTCATCAAGGTCGGCGCTCTTATTGTCCAACAACTCACAGCAAGCAGCGGCCACTTCACGCAAATTGTGCGGCGGCACGTCGGTAGCCATCCCCACAGCGATACCCGTGGTGCCATTCAGCAATAAATTAGGCAGGCGGGCCGGCAGCACGGTTGGTTCGTCTAGCGTGCCGTCGAAGTTTGGCTGCCAATCAACGGTGCCTTGGCCCAATTCGGTAAGCAGCGATTTAGCGTACTTGGCCAATTTGGCTTCGGTATAACGCATCGCAGCAAAGGATTTAGGATCGTCTGGTGATCCCCAGTTTCCTTGGCCTTCAATGAGCGGGTAGCGGAAGGAGAAATCCTGAGCCATCAACACCATGGCTTCGTAACAAGCCGAATCACCGTGTGGGTGGTATTTACCCAACACGTCACCGACGGTACGAGCGGCTTTCTTTGGCTTGGATGCTGCCGATAAACCGAGCTCAGACATGGCGAAAATAATCCGACGCTGCACTGGCTTAAGACCGTCGCCAATATGCGGCAAGGCGCGATCTAGAATCACGTACATCGAGTAATCCAAATAGGATTTCTCAGTGAACTGTTTCAACGCCATTTGTTCAGGGGCGTCGATTGGTTTTATTTCTGTAGTCATTTCATGAAGCTCTAATTATCTGGTTTACCGTCAATACTCAGGCGATGATGTCGCCTACTAGACTATGTTTCAGCCAAATTGCCTTTGTCTTCTAGCCACGCCTTACGGTCGGAAGCTCGCTTTTTCGACAGCAACATATCGAGCATCTGCTCGGTATTATCACCAGGCGAGACGTTCAGCTGCACAAGGCGGCGCGTGTCTCGGTGCATAGTGGTTTCGCGTAGTTGCGGCGGGTTCATCTCACCCAACCCTTTAAAGCGCGTGATGCTGACTTTTCCACGCAATTTGTCTTTCTCAATTTTGCGTTGAATCTGTTGGCTTTCTTCCTCATCCAATGCGTAGAAAACCTGCTTGCCCACGTCAATACGGAACAGCGGTGGCATGGCTACATAAACGTGACCCGCTTCCACCAGTGGGCGGAAGTGGCGCATGAATAACGCACAAATCAGTGTCGCGATGTGGGCTCCGTCAGAATCCGCATCCGCAAGAATGCAGATCTTTCCGTAACGCAGCTTGCTCATATCTAGAGCGCCGGGATCAACCCCAATCGCTACTGAAATATCGTGTATCTCTTGAGAAGCAAGAATCTCAGATTGATCCACTTCCCAAGTATTCAAAATCTTTCCGCGCAGCGGCATGATCGCTTGGGTAACTCGGTCGCGTGCTTGCTTAGCCGAGCCGCCAGCCGAGTCGCCTTCCACCAAAAATATCTCGCTTTGGCCGGGATCATCGGTAACGCAATCGGCCAATTTTCCAGGCAATGCAGGACCGCTGGTGATTTTCTTACGAGCAACTTTCTTGCTGGATTTGACTCGACTTTGAGCGTTGCCGATCGCGAGTTGAGCAATCTGATCACCCAGCTCGGTGTGCTGGTTTAGCCACAAACTAAATGAGTCTTTGATGACACCCGATACAAACGGGGCGCATTCACGAGACGACAAGCGCTCTTTGGTTTGACCTGCAAATTGCGGATCGAGCATTTTCACTGAGATTACGTAGGAGAGCTTGTCCCAAACGTCGTCTGGCGTGAGCTTCAATCCGCGCGGCAATAAGTTGCGGAATTCACAGAACTCACGCACCGCATCAGTCAAGCCAGTGCGCAAACCGTTAACGTGGGTTCCACCTAGCACGGTAGGGATTAGGTTTACATAGCTTTCGGTAACTGGCTCGCCGCCTTCGGGCAGCCAAGTCAGCGCCCATTCAAGCTGCTCGCCTTCGTTTTTAACCGCACCGTTAAAGCTGTCTTCTGGCAGTAGGGTATAACCTTGAAGCGCTTCTAAAAGATAGCTAACTAGTCCGTCTTCGTAGTACCACTCTTCCTTTTCATCCGACTTTTTGTCGTGGAAAGTAATTCGCAATCCGGGGCAAAGCACTGCTTTGGCTCGCAGCGCGTGCTTCATCCGTACGCGTGAGAAACGCGGGCTGTCGAAATAGATCGGGTCTGGCCAAAAGCGTAAAGAGGTGCCGGTATTTTTCTTGCCCACGGGGCCAATTTCGAGCAACTCTTCGATCTTGTCGCCGCTGCCAAACGCCATGCTAAATTCTTTGCCGTCGCGCTTAATAAGCACTTCTAGGCGAGTACTCAGCGCGTTCACTACCGACACTCCAACACCATGCAGGCCGCCAGAGAATTTGTAGTTATCGTTGGAAAACTTACCACCGGAGTGCAGGCGGGTCAGAATCAACTCAATCCCCGGCACACCCTCTTCTGGGTGAATATCCACCGGCATGCCGCGCCCATCGTCACGCACTTCGAAGGACTCGTCTTCATGAAGGATCACATCGATGCGGCTACAGTGCCCCTCAAGCGCTTCATCGACACTGTTGTCGATAACTTCTTGGCCAAGGTGGTTAGGGCGGACAGTGTCCGTGTACATTCCGGGACGGCGTTTTACGGGATCAAGCCCGCTCAACACCTCAATATCGGAGGCGCGGTAGTTTTCGCTCACTAGGTCTTCTTATGTGGAATTCAAATTTGGGATGATGGTACGGCGACTGTGGCTAGCTGTCCATCGTTGCGGAAGGCGGTTCTATGAGGACTAGCTTGGCGATATCGCCCTTTTCAATTTCGACTACCGCGTTCTGTTTATATTCCCGGGCTAATTCGTCACGCTCGAAACTGCTTAAATCCGCCACCCAAAAAGATTCTTCAGCAGGCCATGAACCGTCGGTGGCTAAATTGACCCCCTCCCAAAACGGCTTTCTGAGCAGCTCAATTCGTAATCTTAGCTGCTGGTTCCAAGCATAATTGTCTGACGCGTCGAGCAATACGCTCTCAGGGTTCCAAGCGGTAATGACGGTAATCCGCCGCACACCGAGATCTGACATCAGCTGGTCAGCGTCTGCACTTAGTGCTGAGACGGTTAACTCGATCGGCAAGTCCTCACAGCGATATACAGTTTGGCGATAGGCCTCAAGCAGCTCAGGGGAAACAGGGTTTTCAGTGTTCATACAATTTGTGCGCCTCAAACGCCGCGCTATCGTCGTTGCGATGCGCTATTGGTGTGTATGTAATGGCTTATGAATAACAGCATACAAAACTTTTCCATCGTAATCATTGGAACAGGTTTCTAGGGCCTAGGCATGGCGATAAAATTGATCGAACAAGGGCACAAAGATTTCATCATCTTGGAGCGCAGAGGTCATGTCGGCGGCACATGGCGCGACAACACCTATCCCGGTGCCGCTTGTGATGTACCGTAGGTGCTGT
>JBLHFB010000169.1:0-4269 GCA_047614865.1 Gammaproteobacteria bacterium
GAGCGCCTTAAGCCTCAGCCTTGTTAGGAGATCACTCCACGCTCGCGCAAGACGCCAAGAATCTGTTCCACACATTCTTCAACGGAATGATTACCCGTGTTCACCGCAATCTCTGGGCTTTCTGGCGCTTCGTAAGGCGAATCAATCCCAGTAAAGAACGGAATCTCACCCGCACGAGCTTTTTTGTACAAGCCTTTAGGGTCGCGTGCTTCGCACACCGCCAAGTCGGCCTCAACATACACTTCTAAAAACTCGCCTTCTGGGATCAAGTTGCGTACCAATTCGCGATCTGCACGGAAGGGCGAGATAAAGGCGGTGCAAACGATCAAACCAGAGTCAGCAAATAGTTTGGCCACCTCACCAATCCGGCGAATGTTTTCAACACGTGCTGCGTCGTCAAAACCCAAATCCTTATTCAACCCGTGACGAACATTGTCACCATCCAAAACGTAGGTGTGACGTCCTTGCTGGAACAAAACCCCATCCAATGCGTTTGCAACCGTAGACTTGCCAGAACCCGAAAGACCGGTAAACCATAAAATGCAAGGCTTTTGCGATTTTTGTTCTGCGCGCTGTGCCTGGGTTACTGCTTGATCATGCCAAACAACATTGGTGGCTTTATTGCTCATTAAGGTATCCAGTAAATAATGTAAAAAGTTGCCTAAAGGCTGCTGGGCTCGATTCTAACATTTATCTACAAACCCCAGCGATTACACAAGGCAAGGAATGCTGTGCTAATTTTTGAGCCGCTCGCCGCCACATAAACCTCATGTCCTAAAATTGAACGCCTTTGCGACACCTGCTTTTCTGCAGGCGTGCTCATCTGTGGCTTGCCGCTTTACTTGCTGATTGCTATCGCAGTGAAGCTGGATCCAAAAGGTCGGTGCTTTTTGAGTCGTGCCGCAACGAACGACCCCACGTCAGACCAGTTAGGGAACAGACCTGTGCGAGCCTGAGGCACTCCCTTTCGATAGCGATGTTAAGCATCGCGTTGGATATTGTGCTCGCGGCATCGAATCAGAGGAACACAAACCGTTCAAACCGGCGTGCCGCCTAAGCAACCGCTTTACCGCCCTTTCCCAAGCCAAACATGGCATCGACTTCGAAGTCTTGAATGTGCAATACCGCTCTTGCTCCCACCACCCAAACCAAAAGCGCCACTGGCAAGGAGGAAAACAGACTGGGAACCGGATTGACGACTAACGACGGGCGCCGAAAGAGCAGCAGAAATAACCCCAGAAGAATCTATTCCATTAAGTTTACAAAGACTTCCTATTTCATTCGCGAAGGTTACGTTCAACGCTTGAAAGGACTTAATAACATACTTAATTATTTCAGCGCCTTTAACGTCGACTTGATAAAGTGGCGCTAGGAGTTTCTCATATAGGCCTTTGACCAATTCTGCGCCCCGACAATTAGAAAGTCGAAGGCCTGTTATTGCACCCGGGTTACTTCCACCATACGACCTAGCTGGATTATTGGTGTAGCGTGAGAATTTCTTTTAACGCTAACCAAGTAGATAGCTATAAAACTGTATAATGCTGCCGAAACAATCATAGCCGAAGCGCCCGTAGCTCAGCTGGATAGAGTGTCGGCCTCCGAAGCCGAAGGTCGTGGGTTCGAATCCCGCCGGGCGCACCATTTTTCATAATGCGATGCAGCATTGCTAAAGCTACTTTGTGCTAGCCATCTGCATTTGTAAGCAACTTCGATTAACCCAGTTCAAGTCGCCCTCGACTGAATGATTGGGTTTTGGTTCTTCCTTCCTACGAGGCCAATGAGCAGCCGGGGCGTTTAGGCGCCGCCCGTCGACTAGCTCAAGACGCGCGGTTATTCCGCGATCTACCCCTCGAGCTTCTTTAACAACAGCTCTAACTGTAAGGCCAAACCTTGTCTAGATTGGCGCAGGTATTGGGTTGTTCGCTCTGTGTCTTGCGCTAGGTAGTCGCCTGCTAGTTTTCCGATATGCTCTTGGTAGGTCGCGTTATTGACCATAAGCCGTTGCTGGACTGGTTCCGGGCTATCTGAGGCTACCAATACTTGTGACGCACGCTTTGCTGCAGCCAGCCTGTTTGTCCAGTTTCGCTTGCGGTTATCTGGCGCGTTGGGCGGAATAACTTGACCGTTGCTGCGGTCGGCTTTCCACTCTGTTGCCCTTAGGACATTTCGCTCTTTTCTTAGAACCTCCGTGGCGAAGCGGTAGTAGCCAATGGCGGCTTGTGGCTCTAGTACCGACAGGGCGTAAGCACGCGCGACTAACGCCTCTTGGCGTACATTGTTAAAGGGATGTTCTGCTGGGATTTGGTCCCATGATTGAAGCGCCTTTACGATTCGTCGTTTAAGTTCTTTGGGGTTTTTTCCTTCGTCTAGTAGTGCGCGTAAATCTGAAAAGGTCTCTTCAATGCTGGTTTTAGAGCTATGGATCTCTTCGCCTTTTGCGTCAAGATCAATCCAGCACACTCGTGAGCCACCCGCGGTACGGCAGAGCGGCTCCGACCCGCCTGGTGATATTTCAGCCCAGCCGAGCCCAAGCAGGGCTTTTTCTGCCCTCGGCCCCGTTGAATCGACCTTGCTTAGGTACTTTGGGGCGAAATCGCCTTGGTTGTAGCTTAGAAAGTGATAACCAAGCGACAGATATATTTGATCGTACAGCTCGCGGTCCAGTTCTGATCGCGGGTTGCTGTCCAGTAGTTCTTCTAGTGCTCTGCGGCCTTCGTAAACACGGCCCACTGCCATTAACGCCACTGCACGATTGTAGACAGCGAAAGGCTCGCTGGGTCGTGACAGTCGCCGCACGCCGAGCATATCGGCCGCTTCTTGATGTTGGTCGAGGGCCATTTTGTGTAGCGCTAACTGCAAGACCGTTTCTGGATCATCGTCGCCGCTGACGGCAAGCTGGTTGGCTGCTTGCACCTGTAAGCCGTTGAACTCTTGATCTCTGGCCCAGCTTAAAATGCTGCGCAGCTCGCTCGCTGACACATTTTCCGCGAGATTATCGCGTGCAAAAATTTGTCGGTAGGTTTTTCGAGCATCTACATACAAGCCAGAATCGCGTTCTAGAGAGGCTTTTAGTAATGCCGCTTCAACGGGGTCAACATCTACAAGCTCTTGCTTACGCTCTTCAAGTTCGGCCAGCGCCAAGGCTGCCATATTGTTTTTTTGCAGCGCTCTCGAGCGCTGCAGTACGTCTGACGCTTGAATAGATGCTGCAAAGAGCATTCCACAAAGAAAAACTAACGTTGCCTGGATTTTTACCGGGGTGATGCTCAATTTTTTAACCGCTGTATTAGCCCACTAGTGGAACTATCATGTTTTGCTGGCTTGCCGCCATTGAGGTCTGTAAGAACCGTCTTGGCTAGCTGCTTACCCAGCTCTACGCCCCACTGGTCGAAGGAGTTTACATCCCAAATAACACCCTGTACGAAAACTTTATGCTCGTACATTGCCATCAGTGCGCCCAGCGACTCCGGCGTGAGCTTGTCTAGCAATATACTGTTGCTCGGCCGGTTGCCTGCAAAGTGTTTGTGTGGCGACAGGCGGGTGATTTCCTCGGGCCGCACGCCGAGTTTATTGAGCTCTTTTGCGGCAGAACTTTGGCTTCGCCCTTTCATAAGCGCTTCTGTCTGGGCAATGAAGTTGGCGATCAAAAGCTTGTGGTTCTTATCAAATTGGTGATGCGGCTCCTTTACCGCAATAAAGTCTGACGATACCGGGTGAGAGCCTTGGTGCAAAAGCTGAAAGAAGGCGTGCTGTGAATTGGTACCGACATCGCCCCAAATCACGGGGCCTGTAGGGTAGGTAATACTATTCCCGTCGCGGCTAACCGTTTTGCCATTGCTCTCCATGTCGAGCTGCTGCACGTAGGAAACAAAGTGCTTAAGCCGCTCGTCGTAGGGCAAAATAGCGTGGCTTGGCGAGCCTAGAAAGTTGTTATACCAAACGCCGAGCATGGCTAAAATTACCGGTATATTCTCTTCCAGTGGCGCGTTGCGAAAATGCTCGTCCATTTGGTAAGCACCACTTAGCAGGGCTTCCATGTTTTTCATGCCAAGCAGCAGCGCTACTGGCAGCCCCACTGCCGACCATAGCGAGTAGCGACCACCAACCCAATCCCAAAAATCAAACACTCTGGCTTCGGATATCCCGAACTCTGCTGCCCGTTTCGGATGAGCAGACACAGCAACAAAGTGCTTTTCAACTGCAGCCTCTCCCAAGCCCTTTACTAACCAGTCGCGTGCTAACGCAGCGTTCGCTAGTGTCTCCTGGGTT
>JBLHFB010000170.1:0-4256 GCA_047614865.1 Gammaproteobacteria bacterium
GCCTGCCGACGTACCCGATTTTGCCCACTCAGCAAGTGCCGCCTCACCGCCGTTATCATCAATAATCACATTCCCTGGGCGCTCTAAATAGCGGCGATCGATCATCACGTTGCCAGTCATCAATAGACCGGTTCCGCCTTCTGCCCACGTTTTGTAGAGTTGGGCATGGCGGCCGGTGGCATGCCCATGGGCTGAGGCCATTCCTTCGGTCATTGCTGACTTCATCAGACGGTTTGGAAGGCTAACGCCGCAAGGCAGTTGTAGTGAATCTCCGAGAGTCGGCATTCTTGGCTCCTTAGTGTTTTAGCCAGTGTGTGAGATGCCGTGGCGATTGTCTATCACCAGACTAATCGCAACTTACAACAACACCACGAATTGTCTATTCCTGGGTATAACCCTGGCAACCACTGCTGTCGAGATAAGCCTTCGCCTAGGCGCCTTGGAGCATAGTGAGGCTGCTTCCATGCCAACTTCAACACATCGTGGGGCTAGGGCCGTCACAGCACTGGCAGAGCATGCGATTGGCTAGACGTTATTGGCGTAGAGGCAATGCGAGTAGCGAACACCATCACGTAATAAATATCGTTCGGTGTCGCCCGACGTGGCAACTCCACCACTAAAAAAAAGCGACTTTTTGACCTCGTTGATATACTCCACCAGCCATGACTGATGATTGAGTTGAGGCCGATTGGCAGCCAAGTCTCCGCCAAAGTTCACCAATATGGGTGCTTCCAATGCAGCGTTCGACTTGACTCTATAGCCTACTAAAGGGTTTAGACTTAGCGTCAACGAGGTGCCAGATGCAACAAACTATTGGAAAGCTATCCCGACAGGCAGATGTAGGGATAGAAACAATCAGATATTACGAACGTGAAGGACTGATGCCGCTTCCGGAACGCAGCGTGGCGGGTTATCGTCTATATAACAATGATGCAGCACAACGGCTGCGTTTTATCCGCCGCTCTAAATCTCTCGGCTTTTCACTCGCGGAAATTCGCACACTACTTAGCTTGTCCGACCGGAACGCAGATCAAGGAGGCGTTAAGGCTATCGTTAATGTGAAGCGCCAGTTGATAGACGAAAAAATTTCCGACCTACAGCGAATCAGTAGCGCCTTGGGCACGCTGGAGGATAGCTGCTCTGGACACGGGCCGACCGAGCAATGTCCTATTCTCAACGCACTGAACCACGAATACAGTGAGAACTGATTATCGGCAGGCGGGACTGCTGTCGAACCCAAGCAACCACACCTACTAGATTAGCGAGTAACTGGCCCAGAACTCACTATATACGGCGCAAAGAATGGAATCGCAATACGCATTGACGTGCGCCATCGTATTCTAGCGATTGATGAAAGCTCCATCAGTGACTGGCAGGTAAACCTTATACGCTGCGCTAGTCTTCGTTCCCGCCCCTGTCGAAGCTTCTCCAGTCTAATTAGAATACTACTTTGACGCACTATCCCAACGGCCAGCAAAGGGAATATTTTCTAGCGCCTTTTATCTTGCGGTCGCTTATGCTGAGTAATAGTCAGGCAACGTGTCAACGATGCCTTGCCTCAATTTATAAGCCACCCTTCCAACTGTCGCGAAGGCCAACGGTGCGGTTGAAAACCGGGTTATTCGAGCTGTGCTCATGACGGTCAGCGACAAAATAACCCGTGCGCTCGAACTGAAAATTTGATTCGGGTACTGCGTCGGCAAGGCGCGGCTCAATCCAGCAATTCTCACGGATTTCTAGCGAGTCTGGATTTAGGTTGTTCAAAAAGTCAGCACCACCTTGGCCTGGTGCTGGGGTATTGAATAGCCGGTCGTATAAACGCACAGTGACCTGCTTGCCGTGGCTAGCAGATACCCAATGAATTACGCCGCGAGGCTTGTCGCCGTCCGAAGGGTCTTGTCCCAGCGTGTCAGCATCGTAAGTGCAGTGGATTTCAGTGATATCCCCACCACCGTCTTTCACAACAGATTCAGCCTTGATTACGTAGGCGTTACGTAAACGCACTTTCTTGCCGGTTACGAGGCGTTTGTACTTGCGATTAGCTTCTTCACGGAAGTCTTCTGCTTCTATATAAAGCTCCCGCGTAAAAGGCAGCTCACGCTCTCCTAAGTCATCACGATTAGGGTGGCCGGAAGCGGTCAGCGCTTCGACTTGGTCCTCTGGGTAGTTGGTAATGACTACTTTAATCGGGTCTAAAACACACATAGCTCGAGGTGCATTTTTGTCTAAATCGTCGCGAATTTCATATTCCAGCATCCCCATATCGACAATCCCGCCGCTACGGCTAATACCCGCTGCTTGGCAGAAGTTACGTATCGACTTGGGGGTGTATCCGCGACGGCGAAGGCCCGAAATTGTAGGCATCCGAGGATCATCCCAGCCGCCGACTTTTTCTTCCGTGACCAACTGCAGTAACTTTCGTTTACTTGTAATCGCGAAGTTGAGGTTGAGGCGGCCAAACTCATACTGCTTTGGCTGCGAAGGTACTGGCAACTTGCTTAGAAACCAATCGTAGAGCGGCCGATGATCTTCAAACTCCAGGGTGCAAAATGAATGTGTAACCCCTTCTAGGGCATCCGACTGGCCATGCGTGAAGTCGTAGATCGGGTAGATGCACCATTTATCGCCGGTCTGGTGGTGCTCCACCTTCCGGATACGATAGATGATCGGATCACGTAGATTGATATTGCCGGCGGCCATATCGATTTTGGCTCGCAGTACGCAGCTACCTTCATCGAAGTCGCCATTTCTCATCTGTTCAAATAGGGCGAGGTTCTCTTCAGCACTGCGTTCACGAAACGGGCTGTTTCGTCCCGGTGTGGTTAACGTACCTCTGTATTCACGAGCATCCTCTGCAGATAGGTTGCAGACATAGGCATCGCCGTTCTTAATCAACTCTAGAGCGTATCCATGCAGCGTGTCGAAGTAGTTTGACGCATAGCGAACTTCAGCGTCCCATTCAAAACCCAACCAGCAGATGTCTTCTTGTATTGCTTGAATGTACTCGTCGCTTTCTTTCTCAGGATTGGTGTCGTCAAAACGTAGATTACATTTGCCACCAAATTGCTTCGCCAGGCCGAAATTGCAGCAGATAGACGCAGCGTGGCCTATGTGGAGGTAGCCGTTTGGTTCTGGCGGAAAACGAGTCACTAAAGCGTTGGGCTGCAAACGTCCCGAATCAAGATCGTCCTGAATTACCTTACGGAGAAAATTGTTGCCGCCAGTGCTTACGTCGCTCATTCGCGCCCTTTACTTCAGGTTAAAAGAAACGCCAGATTATAAACGCTATTATGGGCAACGAAGCTTTGATTCGTTCGCCTTGGGACAATAGTAGAAACCAATGACCAATCTGATTCAACAACGCCTAGCGCGTCACTCTGCACGGAAAATTCCGTGGCGAAGTAAGCTAACCCGCTCAGCAGTCGCCACCGTTATTTACGTTGACGAATTTGGAAAAGCAGAAGTGCTGCTTATGCAGCGTGCCAACCGAAGTGGCGACCCTTGGTCCGGTGACATTTGCTATCCGGGCGGCAGAATGCAAACTGAAGACAAATCCGCATTGGATACCGCACAACGAGAGATGCTTGAAGAAGTGGGGATTGATATCAGCCAAGCTGGCAGGCTGGTGGCTCGCCTGTCGGATGTGGTGACAAGGGAACACAGTAGAACGCGTCCCATGATCGTAACGCCATACGTTTACGTAGTTGATAAGAAACCCTACACCAGTGCAAGCGCGGAAGCAGTCGCCAGCTTCTGGTGCCCCTTAGAGTTTTTCGAGAATCGCGACAACCGTGAACGAATGACCTGGTCTATAGGTCGTTCAAAGATTAGCATCCCCCTATCGATGCCCTGCTACTTTTACCAAGATAAGCGCATTTGGGGGCTCACGTTGATCATGGTGGATGAGTTAGTGGCTGTTGCATCCGGCAAGGGGAATTCGCACTATCTGAACGATTGAGGTTATGTTGCGGTGCGCAATAAATCCATTGAGAACCGTTCACCACATTGAAAAAACCGATCGTCATACCAGCTGTATACAAATATATCTTTTTCTTTCAATATGTTGAGTTAAGTTAAGGAACGATTTTAAAAAACCTAGCTGCTAGATGTAGATTTGCAGTTGACACTCTCTAATGGTATCCCTATGATGCACTGCAACAAAACGGGAAACAGCTTGGAACTAGCCAAACACCTCTCCCGCTTCAACGTAAGTTGAAAAAACAGATCTTGGTGAGTTGATTCTAGTCACGACATCA
>JBLHFB010000171.1:0-4194 GCA_047614865.1 Gammaproteobacteria bacterium
GCCTGCCAAAGGACTAAGCCATGAATAGTCTAAATGTACTCAATAAAGACGCCCGCGACGTTGTTCAATTAAGCGAAGAGCAGAGCATGCTGCGGGAAGCCGCTCAACGCTTCTGCAAAGAGCAATCAGATGCCGAGCGAGCTCGCGTTCTAATTAAAGCCGAGCAGGGCTATGACGGCAATGTGTGGGAGCAAATTGCCGATATGGGTTGGCTAGGTGTCACGGTGCCCAGTGAATACGGCGGAGCAGATCTGAGCGTAGCTGAGCTGGTTCCGGTGTTGGAAGAAATGGGCCGCAGTATTATGCATAGCCCACTTCAGGCGGTGGCGATGGCTACTCAAGCGCTAACGTCTGCTGGTACGGCAGAGCAAAAAAGTACATGGCTGCCAAGAATCGTCGAAGGCAGCGTGGTAACGGTCGGACTAAACGATGCAAATCATTGGAACTTTAGCAAGCCTGTTTGTAAGGCCAGCCGGGTTGGTGACCAGCTTCAGTTAAGCGGCAAGAAAACTTTTGTACGTGATGCCGATACAGCCGATGCGATTATCGCCACTGTGCAGCTTAATGGCTCTGCGGCGTTAGTTTTGATCCCGCGTGAGGCAATAAACGAGGATGCTATTGAGCGTCAGCAAACCATCGACGAAGTGGTGCGTTGCTTCCGTGTGAACTTAGACGAAGTAAGCATTCCGGTTGAAAATGTGTTGGACGAAGGTGATTCCACGGTTGCAATCCAAACCGTGTCGGCTGTAGGTGCGTTGTTACTGTCTGCTGAAATGACGGGTGGCATGGCCGCGGCTCTGGATTTGATTGTCGACTACGCCTTAACCCGTAAAACATTTGGCAAGTATATTGGTTCCTATCAAGGCATAAAGCATCCCACCGCCGACATTCTGTGTGACTACGAGCACGCACGTGCCTTGTTATACGGTGCTGCTCATGAAGCGAGTAAAGATTTGCTAAGTTACGACACTGAAATACTTATTCGGATGCTCAAAGCGTGGGTGGGTGACAAATACAGTTACGCGGGAGACCGTGCGGTGCAATTCCACGGCGGGATTGGCTTCACTTACGAGTGTAATGCTCAGATATTCCTGCGCCGAGCGCAGTTTGGCCAAAGCCAGTTTGGCGACGCGCCGCATCACCGTAAATTGCTTGCCAAGTTACTGCTTGATTAGCATTGCGCGCATTTATAATGCGCGCTGATATCAGCTAAACAACAAGGAAATCCAAATGGCACCTTTAAACTACGGTACTCCCGGGCTACTTTTTCCGGCGATCTCGCTGCTAATGTTGGCTTACACCAATCGTTTTCTTGCACTTGCAGGTGTTGTTCGTCACCTCGCGTCGTTGTATCAAAATGATCATGACGAGCGGCTTAAACTTCAAATTGAAAATTTGCGGATTAGAATCGCAGTGCTGCGTCATAGCCAAGTGCTGGGCGTGATGAGCTTGCTGTTTTGCACCGCAAGTTTGTTTGCGTTGTTTTTAGAAATGCAGCCAGCAGGTCAAGCTTTCTTCGGCTTGGCGTTGATCATGATGCTGGTGTCGCTGCTCTGTTCACTTCGCGAAATTTTCCTTTCAGGAACCGCTTTGAATATCGAGCTAGATCGGGTGGAAGAGCCTAAATAGCTCGCTTACCGGTCAGCGTAGCTAGCCAGTTTCTGGCCAAGCTTGGTTTACTACCTTTGAAGTATTCGTAGAGCCTAGGCTGTTGATTCCCGTTTATTGAGACATAGGGGTTCGGCTTGTTGCCGGCTAAGTAATCATGGATTGCGAAAAGGTAATGGGCGTTGAGTAAATGGCCCCATGCGCCCGTCGCTTCATAAGTCGACCCACCGATACGAATTCCCAGTTCATTTTTCTTCGGACTTAAGCAACCCAGCCTTGCAACAATGTCGTATTGATTGCCGTAGCTCTCGATATGAGGAAAGTTTTGCCCGTCAACCTTAGTCATTCTGGTTGCACAGTTTGCAAAGGCGTAAATCTCTAGTTTTCCAAGCAGCGACAAATCATCGAGCGCATCGGGCTCGTAGAGGCAATGTTCGCCCGGCGCCTGGCTCGCTTTTGCATAGAGCTTGCATTTGAAGCTAGGATCTTTTAGCGCCTGCAAGATATTGCTCATGATGATTGTGCCCTGCGAATGACAGACCACAACCACGCGTTCTTTTCTGGGATCTTTTAGGGCGGCTAGAATAGCGGGGTAGCCTTTACGCGCCGGCTCCGTCATCACTCCAAGGCCTTTGCCGACAACACATTCCATCAGGTCAACGGCGGCGCCATCGGTGGCATTTTGGACTATCTGAAATGGTCGGTGGAACATTTCAGATAGGTAGCTGGCGTTCTGCCGAGCGATCATTTCGTTGGTGCAAATACCGTTTATAAAGAACCAGGATTCTTCAGGAAAGGTGTTCGGGTTCTGGTTTTGGTCGGGATTAAACATCATCCGTGTAGGCCGCCAGAACAGTCTTTTTAATAGCGGTGGTATTGGCGCTGGGGCTTGCAACGGCAAGGCAGGCACTAACAAGTCAATGGCTAGGTTTAGAGTTTTGATCGGTTTGTAGATGTTGATCGCGGTGAACTCAGAGGCGTTCCTAGTGAACAGCCACTCTGCTGGGTTGCCTAAGACCGACTGAATATACATAGGTGGTCGAATTTTCAACGCTTCGAAGCCAATACTTAACAGCTGTCCTATGCCGCTAATATGCTGATCTCGGAGGCAGAGCTTTTCAGGATGATTCATGTTTGTTTCATGCTTTTGGAGCATCGTTACAGAAGCGCGAGGGGTGTTTTTATTGCGAAGGATACGCTAGCGAACAATCTTCGCAAGATGATATTTTGACACAGCGTGGTCTATTGACGAAGCACCTTATGAATGACCTCAGTGAGTGTCTCTAAATCGTCATCAGAGGTTACGTAGGGGGGCATGGTGTAAATCAGGTCTCTGAACGGTCGCAACCAAACACCCGCGTCGACCAAATCTCGTTGAATCTGTTTAGTACGCGACGGATCTGTGATTTGAACAACCCCAATTGCACCTTTGATTCGTACGTTGGCTACACCATCTAAATCCCTGCAGTGCGCTAAGCCTCTTTCTAGGCCGTTCTGAATACGTTGGATATTGCCCCTCCAGTCGCTATTCAGCAATAAACCCAGGCTGGCATTAGCGGCTGCACAGGCCAACGGGTTGCCCATAAAGGTTGGGCCGTGCATCAAGACACCCGATTCACTGGCGTCGATTCCTTGGGCAACCCGGCTTGTTGCTAGGGTCGCTGCTAGCGTCATGTAGCCGCCTGTAAGGGCCTTGCCAACACACATGATATCAGGGCTAACCTCGGCTTGTTCGCAGGCGAAGAGCGTTCCGGTACGGCCAAACCCAGTCGCGATTTCATCAACAACCAATAACACGTCAAACTCTTCGCAGAGTTCTGCAACTCGCTGTAAGTAGGCCGGCCGGTAAATCCGCATACCACCAGCACCTTGGACGATTGGTTCGATGGTGAACGCGGCTAGTTCGTTGTGATGTTGTTTAAAGGCATGCTCTAGCGCTTGAATATCGCTGCCGTCGTCACTCTCATGGGCTTGGTTTGGTGCGTCGACGAAAATTTGCTTGGCTAGTACGCCGCTGAACAGTCCGTGCATGCCGCCTTCGGGGTCACACAGGCTCATCGAACCGATGGTGTCGCCGTGATATCCAAATCGCGGCGACATAAAGCGGTGCTTATGAGGTTTGCCTTGGCCCATCCAATACTGGAGCGCCATTTTCATTGCAACATCTACCGATACAGATCCGGAGTCAGCAAAAAAGACATGCTCCAAACCAGCGGGAGTAATCCCTACCAAAGTCCTCGCTAAATCTACAGCCGGTTGGTGGGTAAGCCCGCCAAACATTACATGTGAAAATTTGTCGATTTGCGCTTTTAGTGCCTCGTCCATAACCGGATTTCTGTAGCCGTGAATAACCGACCACCACGACGCCATACCGTCGATAAGCTGGCGTCCGTCCGCTAATGTCAGCCTTACTCCTTGGGCATCAACCACCGGCCAAACGTCGCCACCGGTGGACGATGTATAAGGGTGCCAAATATGTTGTTTATCGAAGTTAAGCATGAATTATTTAGTGATTGTGGCGGTGGCTTTTCGGGGCACCTATGTTACATTGAACGAACTTAATCTGTGGTAAGTTGAATTCATTCT
>JBLHFB010000172.1:0-4190 GCA_047614865.1 Gammaproteobacteria bacterium
TACTAACCGGTGGCAAACGAACCAACACGTCTTTACTGGTTCCGAAATGCAGCACACTGACGTTTTTGAAGCCTGCGGCTTCCAAGCCTTCACGCAACGGCTCCAGTTCAACGCTTTCGCTGTAACCCACTTCAACCAATACACCACCGGTGAAGTCGATGCCAAAGTTAAGCCCGCGAACGCCAAGCGATACTAATGACGTAAGCAGTAAGACTGCTGACAGGAACATAGCAAACTTGCGTTTGCCCATAAAATCGATATTTGATGCTGATATAAATTGCATGACTTACCCCTTATAACGGCAACTTTTCAAGACCTTTGCGACCGCCCCAGAAGGCATTCACTAAGGTACGAGTGCCGACAATGGCAGTAAACATTGAGGTGAGAATTCCCACCGCGAGAGTAATAGCAAAGCCTTTGATCGGCCCGTTGCCCATCGCTAGCAATACAACCGCTGCAATCAGAGTGGTGACGTTGGCATCCGCGATCGTTGAGAACGCTTTCTCATAACCGGCATTGATCGCCACCTGCACGGTGCTTCCGCCACGAATTTCTTCGCGTATTCGTTCAAATATCAACACGTTGGCGTCAACCGCCATACCGACTGTCAACACGATTCCGGCAATACCGGGCAAGGTTAGAACCGACTGCATTAACGACATAATCGCGACAATCAAAACTAAGTTAGCAAACAAAGCAACGTTGGCGATCAAGCCAAAGGCTTTGTAGTACAGCGCCATAAACACAACAACCAATAGGAAGCCGATAATCACGGCATTGAAGCCTTGGGCCACATGCTGAGCACCAAGGCTCGGGCCAATACTGCGTTCTTCAACAATGTAAACCGGTGCGGCCAAGGCGCCAGCACGCAGCAGCTTAGCAAGCTGATGGCTTTCCACCGGCTCTAGACCGGTAGTTACAAAATTCTTAGAGAAGGCGCTACGAATGCTGGCGATGCTGATCACTTCTTCGTGTTTCTCACGAACCCGCCTCTCAACACCATTAACAACTTTTACTTCTGAGGTGTATTCAATAAATACAACCGCCATCGGCTTGCTGATGTTCTTAGTGGTGAACTTAAGCATGCTAGCCGCGCCAGTACTGTCCAAGGTCACTTGAACCGCAGGAGTTCCGCTTTGTTGGTCAATGGTGGCGTTGGCATCAACCAGCTGATCACCGCTGACAATCACTTCACGATTTAGAAGAACCGGATAGCCTTCACGGTGGTAATAAAGCGCGTAATCACGCGGAATACGGCCGGTACGGACTGCGTCGTATGGGTCGTACTGCGATGGGGCAACCGCTCGGTACTCTAGTGTCGCAGTCGCACCCAAGGCTTGCTTTACCTGCGCCGGATCTTGAATCCCTGGCAACTCAACAACAATCCGAGTTTTCCCCTGCTTCTGTACCAACGGCTCTGAAACACCGAGCTGGTTTACCCGATTACGCAGGGTGGTCATGTTCTGCTCAACCGCCAACAAACGAATACGCTCTGATTCGGCCTTGTTCATCGCAAACACCAAGCCATCTAGCTCAGCAGCAAGCGCTTGCTCATCACCACTAAGCACGCTTTGCTCGTGATCAAAAGCAACTAGCTCAGAGATTTCATCATCGATATAGGCTTGCGCAAAAGGCGTGTCGTCGTCTTTACGCATACGCACTTGAAGCACATAGTTACTGCCGATTTTAACCGGCTCTAGTGTTTTAGTACGGCGACGGCCGTTCTCTCGAAGATAAGCTTTAATCCCGGTTACAAAGCGCTCCATGGCTTTGTTCTCAGCAAACTCTAAATCCACTTCAAGCAAAAAATGTACGCCACCACGCAGATCTAAGCCAAGCGACATCGGCTCGGCTCCTAAATCGCGTAACCATTGAGGAGTCTTAGGCGCTGAGTTTAGAGCGACGATATGATCGCTAGTCAGCTGCTCACGTAGATAATCGGCCGCCGCTAATTGATGCTCGCTATCATCGAACACAACCAACAAACGCCCTTCGTCAAACACCACACCCTTATTGGGCATGTTGCCGGCAGAAAGTGCGTCTTCAATTTTCTTTTGAAGCGCAGCGTCTGGGGTGGACTTGGTTTTGGCGACCTGAATAGCGGGGTCATCACCAAATGCATTGGGTGCCGCATAGATCACACCAAAAACCAGCACTGCAGCGAGCAAAAGCCAGCGCCAAAGCGGATTACGATTAACCATCGTGAGTTCCTAAATAGAGAAAAGGCCGCGAGATAAAATCTACGCGGCCCTTAAACAAGTCTTTTTAAGACTGGTTTTCTTTAGCGGCGGTTTTGATTGTGCCCTTAGGCATTACATTTGAAACCGAACCTTTCTGAACTTGAACAATTTGGTTTTGGCCCAAATCAACCGTTAGGAAGCTTTCACCAACTACCGTAACTTTACCCAGCAAACCGCCACTTGTTACTACTTCATCGCCTTTGCCTAGCTCTGCCAGCATATTTTTGTGCTCTTTCTGACGCTTGTTCTGAGGACGAATCAACAAAAAGTAGAACACTACAAATAGCAGCAGCAATGGACCAAAGGTCACAAGCATGCTTGGCTCTGAGGCTGCAGGAGCAGCGATTGCATCACTAATAAAAAAGCTCATCTATATTCTCTGTGTTTTATCTAAAACGGTGGGCGCACTTAAACTGGGCGCATAGTATACCGGCGAGGTGGCCGCAACGTTACATCGCAGGCGTTTCTTCACCACGCACGGCGTAAAATTCGTCGATGAATTCATCAAACTTGCCTTCTTCTATGGAGGCACGGATGCCAGACATCAAGCGCTGATAGTAAGAAAGGTTGTGAATAGTATTCAGTCGCAAGCCTAGGATCTCGTTACAACGGTCTAAATGCTTGAGGTACGAACGGCTGTAGTTTTTACAGGTGTAGCAATCACAGCCCTCTTCTACTGGGCCGGTATCGAGTAAATGTTTGGCGTTACGCAGGCGAACCTTGCCGGTTGCGGTAAATAAGTCCCCGTTGCGCGCGTTGCGGGTCGGCATTACGCAATCGAACATATCGATACCACGCCGGACTGCTTCAACAATATCTTCTGGCTTGCCGACGCCCATTAAGTAACGGGGTTTGTCAGTGGGCAGCATTGGGACGGTGTAATCCAATACGTCGTTACGCTCTTTCATCGGCTCGCCAACTGAAAGGCCGCCAATGGCATAACCATCAAATCCGATATTAATTAAGCCGTCAGCCGATTCTTGGCGCAGTGTCTCGTACATGCCGCCCTGAACGATCCCGAAAAGCGCAGAACCGTGGTCACCATGCGAATCGCGGCTACGCTGCGCCCAGCGCAGCGAAAGACGCATTGAATCTGCGGCCTGCCGCTCGGTTGCTGGGTAAGGAGTGCACTCATCAAAAATCATGATGATGTCCGAGCCGAGCTCCTGCTGAACCTCCATCGAACGCTCTGGGGTTAACTCAACCTTGCTGCCATCTACCGGAGAACGAAAAGTCACGCCCTCTTCGGTGATCTTGCGCATCTCGGCCAAGCTGAACACCTGAAAGCCCCCAGAATCAGTCAAAATCGGACCATTCCAGCGCATGAAGTCATGCAGATCACCGTGCTGCTTAATCACTTCTGTACCAGGGCGAAGCATGAGGTGAAAAGTATTGCCGAGAATTATTTCAGCGCCGCTTTCAAGCACTTCTTCCGGAGTGACGGTTTTCACCGAGCCGTACGTGCCGACGGGCATAAAGGCTGGAGTTTGAACAGTACCGCGTTCAAATTGCAATTCACCGCGACGAGCACGGCCTTGGGAGTTTTTTAAGTCAAATTTCATGGGTCAGTTTCAAGAAATGAGCATCGCATCGCCGTAGCTGAAAAATCGGTAGCGTTCAGTAATTGCATGCTGGTACGCCGCCATCGTTGGTTCGTAGCCAGCAAAGGCACTAACCAACATCAGCAAGGTAGATTCGGAAAGGTGAAAGTTGGTTAACAAAGCGTCAACCACATTGAATCTGAAGCCTGGGTAACAAAATAAGCGCGACTCTCCACTCCAAGCTGGCGGGCAGCCCGCCCGCCCCTCGCCGTACAAGTAGGCGGACTCTAGGCTGCGTAGGGCGGTAGTTCCGACTGCAACCACTCGACCGCCGCGTTCACGTGTATCGGCAATTGCGTCGACGACTGATTGATTAACCTCAATCCATTCGGCGTGCATTTCATGATCA